>CAZADP010000018.1:0-12238 GCA_964483905.1 uncultured Candidatus Bathyarchaeia archaeon
CTGCGGCAACGGAGGTTGTTATCGATTCGAAATGCAATCCATGCTCGTAAGACTTGGCCGCTTCGAGCCACTCATATTTTCTTTCTTGTTCTTTGGCTTTTTCGATTGCAGCTCTTATGCCGAGCTCTGAAGGCATTGTATACCCCCATTATCATTATTGATTTTGAATATGAAAAACTTTCCTAAAACTGTTAAACGCTATAACCATTTGCTCATCTTTATGAAGTCGATGCCCCACCATTCCTTATGTAAGTATGCTTCAGGCACAAACCCAAACTTGAGATAGAGGTTCACTGCTGGAACTAAAACCGGAAGCGTGTATAAGGTTATCTTGTGACACTTTTGTTGCTTACAATATTCCACGACACGGTTGAGTAAAGCCTCACCTATGCCCTTGCCTTGTCGTGATGGATGGACACATATCCATCCGAGCCGAGCAAGTCCACCAACCTTTTCATAGCCCCGCAATATTGTGCCTACGGCGACTCCGACGATTTTGCCGTTTTCATCACCTACAAAAAGAAAATCGTTTGACTCTTGAATCCCTTTAATGTATTTTTCTGACATGTGTACCGACATGTCAAACTCCAATGCTTTCCTTGGATAGTAATCTCTTTCATGGCGATTCCACGAATCTTCCATTGCTTCTGCAGAAACTTTCGCCGACTCCTCAGCATCCTCAGGTTTCATCTCCCTGACTATAACCATACGGACCTATCCTGACGCTTAGCTTAATGGAAAACAGAAAGAGAACCGTATAACTTTTTTGAATGCACAATGGCCCCGCCCGAACGAGTTTAGGGAAATCTGCTATCAAATTTCAATAACAAAAGTGGGTGAGCCATTAAGGGTGAGGTTGGGTTCTCAATGCTTGGTTTTTTAACCAGTGTAGGCACGAATAGATTGCTAATAAAACTAGGGCTATCTCCACTATCATTGATGCTTGTCCGGTGTAAAACGGGTTTCCGTTAGCTAGGGGATAGATTACATAAGGCATGTTTTCATGGGTGAACATGTCGAAGAAGACGTGGCTCATACCTCCGATTAAGCTGCAAAGATATATGCTCTGCATTGAATACCTGACCTGATTTGGCCTAATCCGCAACGAATTGTATACGGACCATAATTTTCCTTCGAAGAAATGCTCTACTTCGAAAACCCCAATGGCTATCAGGATAGGGTAAACAGTAAAAGATGTCGCGAAGCCATGCCATATTCTGTGGTCTAAGAGTTCTCCAATTAAGAAGTAGTAAAGAGGCTCCAAATCCACAAATGTACCTGAAACAATTAGGGCAAGAGGATCAATTCTCCTTCTATCCCTGAAATAGAGGAACAGGGGAGCAAGTCCATGAAGCAGAGTGATTGGCATGTATAGCGCCTTCTACATTTCTTAAACACGCTGTCATGCTGCAGAAGAATTATTCTAACGGTATTTTCTTCCCGTCAAAATCACGCTTTGAGATTCCAAACTCGCTTCTAACTTCTCTTAGCTGCTTTGCCGTGAATACTGGTCCGTCTCTGCAAACGCGATACTTGCCTATCACGCAACTTCCGCACAAACCCATGGCACAACGCATTAAACGCTCTAAGCTTGCCTCTAACGCTATCTCGTACTTTTCAGCTAGATCGAAAACCTTTCGCATCATCAGTTCCGGCCCACAAGTATAAATCATATCAAACTTTTGCTTAGCCAAAAGCGGTTCAAGCGGTTCAGTGGCCAAGCACTTGATGCCGTAGCTGCCATCCTCAGTTGTTGCAACAATATTTCCCTTACTGCAGAGTTCTTCCAGTTCATCTATGAATAGCAGTTCTTCCCTCGTTTTTGCGCCTATTATGAAAACCGCCCTTGCTGCTTTGGATGCTAATTTCTTGGCAAGGAACAATAGTGGCGCTATGCCTGTTCCGCCTCCAACCAACAATATTTCACCCTCTTTTGCGGTGAAGCTATTTCCAAAAGGTCCACGTATACCTATAATTTCATCAGTTTTCTTTTCGTGCAATGTTTGAGTCGCTTCACCAACGCTTCTAACAGCAACTGAAACTGTACCATCTTCACGCGCATCCAATATGCTTAATGGAATTTCGTCCACTCCTGGAATCCATAACATTAAAAACTGGCCAGGCTTGGCCTTGGCACATTCCTTGTCTTTAAAGATGAAGGTTTTGACTGATGGACTTTCATTTTTGACATTCAAAATTCGTGTGATTCTGTGTTTATTAGCTGCGATGCGATAAACCAACAATCTCCTGCAAACTCCTGAAACCTTTCCTTTTTAAATAAACATCTATTCCCCGTGTAATCGCCTTGAACACATGTGAACCTTTGATGGCTATCGCTGTTCCAACTTGAACAGCTGAGGCTCCAGCTAAGATGAATTCTAAAGCGTCGCTCCAATTTGCTATGCCACCACATCCAATTATCGGCACTTTAACTTCTTCATAAAGCTCGTAAACGCATCTTACAGCAATCGGTCTTATAGCTGAACCTGATAATCCGCCTATTTTGTGGCTCAGTATAGGCCTAGCAGTTTCTGTGTCTATTGCCATGGCTCTAACGGTGTTTATGGCTGTTAAGGCGTCTGCGCCGGCTTTAACGGCAGTCTTCGCGATCTCGGTTAAGCTTGTAACGTTTGGGGATAGCTTGACAAAAACAGGTTTCTCCACTGCAGCCTTAACTTTTCTAACAACTTGCCTCAGAATTTCGGGGTTCTGCCCAATTTCGGAACCTGTCTCCTTGACGTGAGGACACGAAACGTTTAGTTCTATAGCATCGGCTCCCGCAGTTACAGCCTTTTTAGCTACTATTGCATACTCTTCTTCTGAAAAACCATAAACGCTCACAACTAAAGGAACATTCAAAACAGCTTTTGCTGTTTGAATCTCATTAACATACTCGTCTATCCCAGGGTTCGGGAGACCCATGGCGTTGATTAAGCCGCAACTGACCTGAACGACAGTCGGATTTGCATAGCCAACTCGTGGCTTCAGTCCAACAGATTTCGTAGTTACGGCTCCCGCACCACCCTCAGCGATGCTTTCCAACGTTTCTGTAGAATATCCCAAAATCCCAGAAGCCAGCATAGTTGGATTAGTAAGCTTTAAACCAACTAAATCAACGCTTAATCGACTGCTTTTCAAAGGTCACATCACCATAAACATTTTCAGTAAAGGTTATGACTTTAACAAGATAAAGCTTAGTTCTTCAGGTGCTGATCATGCGTTCTGTCGGCAAGTTGAAGGCTGTACTTCTCGGCCTCGGAAGAACATTCATAAAAGCTTCAAACACTCCTGAAATCTACAGAAGCATTATGGAGGCTCACGTAGTTAACGTCTCTTCTGACATAATTGCCAAGGCCCACACAAAGAATGACAAAGAATAGTGCGCAACCGAAACAGAAAGACCGGGGCAGATATCAAAGCGACAAAAAGTCTAACTGAAGTGCTCTTATATGTCTAAACCCGATTGGTAAAACGGAAAATCCCTGAGCCCTTATCTGGCGCATAAGCCCAGTTTTTTCGTGTGTTTTATCCAGTCTCAAGATTTTCTTCTATTTTTTCTTTTTCTGACCAAGCTCGCGTTCTGGTTCCTCAGCCCCAAGCAGTATTCTCAGCGACTTCACTTCTTCCCTGAGCATACCTATTTCACTTTCTAAAGCTTTAGTCTTAGAGTCAGCCATCTTCTTAAGTTCTTCAATTTCCAACAAAAGATTTTTCCGTTCATTTTCCAACGCCCTAAGCTTCTCAACTAAATTCTTAAAATTACTCATGAACTCCCGTTCCCCCACCCCTCACTGGTTATAATATTCATTCAAGACACTTAAGATTTATGCAAATTTGAAACCAAAGCAGATTCTGAATACGACTATCGTATAAGATTTACCTCGTGCTATTTCTTCAGCTTTGAAGGACGTTGCTTAAATTCTTGGATCTTGATTCAAGCTCGATTGTTCATTGCTTCCTGTTTTGACAAACTGATTTTTCTATATTGCAACAAGAATTAGAAGGTTTCCGAGTCCGGTCAGGATGCTGCTTCTTTTGTTGATCAATAATAAACCTTGGATTTAGTCAAACATAAATATTAGATTTAGCTAATACGTCCGAGAAAAATGCGCAAGAAAATTGCACTTTTGACCATTGTGCTTCTGTCGGCTTTATCTATGATATTAAGAAGTCAACTTGCTACATCGACAAATGGTTCCAATTTGCATCTTACATCCAGAGAATCAGAGATTGTTGGGCGGATAAATGGAACGAATGCTTACAATTATGACCTAGAACTTGAAAAAATCGCGCTGAATCACAATCTATCAGGGTATTCGTTTCGGTCTGCGGGATCAGTTGGCGCAAATGAAACAGCCAAGTTGGTAAAAGAGCGTCTTGAAAGTTTTGGGTTAGAAACACACATGGAAGAATTCGAATTTACAAGTTGGAATCTTATGACTCAGCCTGTCCTCATAATTGATGATGATGGAAACCAAAGCACGACTAACGATCAAGTTATAATCCGTTCTTTTCAGCCTGAACATTACAGTTGGCCTACCCCTGAAGAAGGAGTTTTTGCGGACCTAGTCGTCCTACCTTTGCCCGAAGCTAAAAGCCGTGGCACTGTCGGAGTCAGACCCTATGATGCAGCTGCTTGGAATGCCATAAACACTACTGGCAAAATACTCTTAATCGGCAGGGAAGTTCGTTGGACAGCTAAGCTGCACCAAGTTTATTGGAACAAATTGAAAACACAGCCTCCGGCTGCAGTCATACACACTTGGTGGTACGATTGGATGTCTTGGGCCCCACCTATGTTCGCGTCTATTGGAGGTCGGCCAGTCTACAGGTTCGGCCCGTATTATTGGGACTTGAACATTCCAGTTGGATGGGTAAACTATGAAGATGGCTTGTGGATTCGGAATAGAGAGGCTAGCGAAAACGTATCTGCTCGCATGACTATCAATGCCGTGATAGAATCTGGACCACATTATAACATAGTGGGAAGGTTAGCTGGTTCAATCAATCCTGAAAAGGCAATCATTATTTCAGGGCACTACGATACAGTTGTTGCTGCCGGATTTTGCGACAATGGTGCTGGAACCGCTGGAGTCATTGAACTGGCTCGAGTTTTTTCAGAAAGTGCAAGAGAGGGTCTCTACAAGCCCGAATATACGCTCCTTTTCATAGCCTTCACGGCTGAAGAACTCGGTTTAATAGGTGCGGTGAAATATATGGACCAGCATAAAGCCGAACTGAAGAACATCATCGCCGTCATAAATCTGGATTGTATTGGTAGTGACATTCTTGAAATTTCAGAAACATTCGTAGACGACAATGGACTGAACTTGAAAGAAACTGTGTTGGAAGCATCCGAAGATTTAGGGGTCAAAGTCAAGTTGACAGATCCTGGTGGTTCGGATCAGGAAGCCTTTAGGAATCCTCGTCAGACTGACGACGAATATTTTCTGTTCTGGGGGTCAAGAACAAACATAGGTAATGCAACACGTGTGAAGTCAAGCATAATGATTGGTTCATACCCTCTTTTTTACAGTGACCTGTGGGAAAATGGAACAGCTGGTTGGATTCACACACCTTACGATAATTCAAGTTCTACCGAAGCATTGAACTGGGTTGAGATTAATCATCTTGAAAGCCATATACAGGTGGCGGCGCTTGTAGTTTTGCGTGTCCTATATATGATGTCTAATCCGCTTCTCATGCAGGTTTACAGTGTTGCAGCAGTTGCTGGTGCCATTGCAGCTGTTGTGGTCTGTCTTGAACGATCACGGGTAAGGGTATTAATCAAGAGGGCCTACGATAGCATTCTTTTTTATATTGAAATGAGAGAATTCGTGTACATTATGATACTGACTGCAATCCTTCTGTTCATGTCTCTCACTATTTACATGAGAATTGGAAAGGCTGAAGTCATCGCTAAAGGTTATCCGATAACCGCTACAGTTCAGTATTTTGGGACTCCTTTCAACATGCTTGGAATAGCATCCCCTAGTGTAGGAAGGGCAGGAGGAGACGTAGAGGAAGCCGTGATGCAATTTACGCAATCTTACGCGGGAAACACAATTATAATATGGGAAGGACTGTTCTTGGACATTGCTCTGTACTTCTCGTTGGCATTCATTATCACTTACACTATCACAAGAATAAACTATAGGCTCAAACATGTTAGAGTCAGAACTGTACGCTGACTTGGAACTGCGTTCCGTTAGTGCAACTAAACTTTTCTAGATCAAGAAACTCCAGTCCGAAGAAAATAGGTTTCGAAATTAATCGCAATTTAATCTATGTGGAGAAGAGGGTTGCGTAGGAGATCCTATGAGAACTATTTATTAACAAAAGCAACGAATACTTAGTTATTTGGGGTTAAACATTCTATGGGGGCGTAAGGCGAAAATTATGAAAGCAACAATAATTGAAACTTCGTTTGGTTTGTTGGCTTTTGACGAGGAAAATAGGCTTGTGGAAAAGATGTTGTTTCCCAGAAACCCCAGATTGGCAGCCGAGGCCCTTGTAAAAATTGAAGCTGGAAAAATGGTTGATGAAGTTGCCGAGTTAATTAAGAAGCTCCGGAAAAGTGGCTGCGACACTTTCAATTTTGAAGATAAGGCTATTGCCAAAGAAGCTCAAGAAAAGCTGGGCGTTGCAGTTGAGATTTCTGAAGCTTCTAAGGCTGGAAAGTTGCTTCGGTCCAGCATTGAAAGGTTTGCTCTTGAGACAGGCTTCGTTAGAAATGCAGAGGAATTTGGCATTTGGACACACAATGTTACTCTGGAAATCGCCAAACTAAGGGTTAAACAAGCTGTTGAAAAAAGAGACCTAATTGTCGGCCAAGCCATCCAAACTCTTGACGATTTGGATAAAGCCATAAACTTGTTTATGAGTCGCGTGAGAGAATGGTATGGCATACACTTCCCAGAACTTGATCGGCTACTGGAAAAACATGAAACCTACGCTCGTCTAGTTGTAGAGCTAGGGAGCAAAGACAATTTCACTGTTGAATGGCTTGAGAAAGAGGAGATTCCAAAGTCTAAAGCCGTGCAAATAGCCAAAGTTTCGGGGACATCCATGGGGGCAGACCTGGCGGAGACGGACCTTGCCCAAATTCAAGCCTTGTGTAAGAACGTGCTTGGCCTATACACGCTGAGGCAAACACTGGAAGGTTACTTGGACACGGCTATGGAAGATGTTGCGCCCAACACCAAAGCCCTAGTCGGCTCCCTTTTAGGAGCTCGCTTAATAGCCATTGCTGGAGGTTTAACAAACCTAGCTAGACGACCTGCCAGCACAATCCAAGTCTTGGGAGCAGAGAAAGCACTGTTCCGCTCGCTGAAAACAGGTACGAGGCCGCCGAAACATGGAATAATTTTCCAACATACACTTCTGCATGAGGCGAAGAGATGGCAACGGGGAAAAATTGCGAGAGCATTAGCTGGAAAACTAGCAATCGCTGCAAGAACAGATGCCTTTGGAGGAAGATACATAGGCGAGGAACTGAAAGCCAACTTAGAAAAGAGAATGGAAGAAATTCGTGAAAAATACAGTGAGCCACCGCAAATCCTAGAAAAGAAACCCAAGCATGAGATGAAATGGAGAAAGAAGAAAAGTGCACATAAGGGTTAAACTTCATCAGCAGTTCCAGGCAATTTATCAAGTGATTCTGGAAGACGGAACTCAAAGGCTGGCAACAAAAAACCTAACACCTGGGAGAAATGTCTACAGCGAAAGACTGATACGACATGAAGGCGTGGAATACCGAATCTGGGACCCTTTCAGAAGCAAACTGGCGGCAGCTATCTTAAAAAACCTAAAAACTGTCCCAATAGAACCAAATCATAAGGTTCTCTATCTTGGCGCGGCTTCTGGAACTACAGCAAGCCATGTCTCGGACATTGTCGGCGAAAATGGCCATGTCTATTGCGTAGAGTTTGCCTCAAGAGCAATAAGAGAATTAGTCAACAACGTATGTGCCTACAGGCTCAACATGTCGCCAATACTCGAGGATGCCCGCTTCCCCGAGAAATATGCGATTTTCATTAACGGAAAAGTTGATGACATTTACTGCGATATCGCTCAACCGGAACAAGCCAAAGTCCTAGCAGACAATGCCGACCTATTCCTAAAAAAGTCCGGATGGATAATGCTTGCCGTGAAAGCCCAAAGCATAGACGTCACAGAAGAGCCTTCCAAAGTATATCAGCGCGAATTAAGAGTTTTGGAGAACCGTGGCTTCTGTATAGAAGAAGTCGTGCCCCTAGAACCGTACGATAAAGCTCACGCCATGATAGTAGCACAAATCCGCTGATGATATCGTCTAAATAGCATATTCTTAGTTGTGGAAGTTTTTTCCGTAAATGCTATTGGGAAGTTGAAGCTTTTTTGTCGCAGGCTCTCTTTCCTGAGAAATGAAAGCAAGAAAGTTCTAAACCTCTTTCTAGTTTCCTGCTGACTGTCAAATTCGTCATCTGACATCAAAAGTATATCGATAGAATCCTTCATCTTCGCGCGCTTTTTTTCAAAAGAAAGCAGGTTATGGATTTTTTGGTTTACTATGTCGCTGTGGCTGTTGTAGACGATATCGCAAAAAAATGGTGATGGAGGATTTTGTCTGTTTTCTTCTGAAGGTCTTTGTAGCCAGCAGTGTTGCTGTCACAAAAAGCGGTACAATCAGCAGAGATGGTATTTCCGGTATCACTTGAGTTGCTGTGATTTGAATTATATGTGTACTGTGGTTGTATATTATAGAGAATATGTTGTGGGTTTCATTTTCTGTTTGAGTGTAATCTGCACCTCTTTGCAGAATTTGGCCGTCGATGTAGACTGAGAAGTCTCCCCAGAGAAGAGTTTTTGGAATCGTCACATCGCAAAGACCTTTGGTTCCAGAGGGGCCCGTCATGTTGAAACTGAGTGTTCTGAGATCTTGGTCGAGATCTGCCGACTCGATTGTGGAGTTGGTGACTGTGGTTATGCTGTGATTCATTCCTCCTAAGGCGAAGTGAAAGGTCCATCCGGCGAACATCAGCGGAATTCGCACAGCATAGAAACCGAAAGGTATGTTGTTCCACCATGTAGTGCCAGCAATTGCTTTCTTTGTCTGCGTGAAGAGGTATCCTTCAAATTTCTGATCGTCGTTCGACTGTGCCGTATCGGCAAAGTCGATGTAGAACTCGATTTTGTGGTCTGGGCCCCATGATTCTGGAAGTGGATATTCCCATGTTCGGACGTACCCGCGCACATTGTGTTGCTTTCCATCTGATGACGTGTAAGTGCCGACTATGTTTGGAAGGTTTTCGATGTAAGCGTCAGGGGCGGCTCTAAGGTTGATAATGCCGGTCCAGCCATCGTGAACCATGGAGTATGTTCCCACGAAGTCCTGTTTTTGAATGCGAGAGACGCCTCCGATTCTGAGTGATGGGTCTCCAAGAAGATGGAATTTCCATGGTTGATGGAATTCGGCTACTTTCTCCCAGCTCGGGGGGTCTACGGTTGCTGGCGGTGGGTGTGTTTGGTAGTATCTTCTGACCATGTGGTTCCACATTTGCCCAGGAGTGTTCCATCCGTATTTGCGTGCCTCGAAGAAAAACCTGTCCAAGTCGAAGGACCATGGCTGTGATCCTGTGACGCATCCGACGTAGGCGATGAAGCCACTGTCCTGACTTAGTAGGACATGTTCGGCAAAGCAGGTGGGGTTGTCGACTAGTTGTATCCCTGCTGGTTGCGGTGGTACATCGTTGAACACTTCTCCTTGGTCTGTTCCATTGTGGTGGTTGCCATATATGTCTGTGTAGGGTGCGTATGGGGGCAGAGTAGCAAACAATGCAGTGTCGCAGGCTCCTGCGAAAACAATCGGCAATTTTTGCGCGTTATTCAATCCAGCGGTATCTGCTATTCCGTAACCGCCAGTTGGTATAGCCCATCCTCCAGTGTTTCCGTGGCCTAGGTAGTTTGCAAAGCCTACTCCTTGGTTCAGTGCGTTGTTAATACTTGTGGCGTTTGGAGTTGGAGTAGGTCCAGCTGGGTTGCCTGGGGTGTAGAGCTTGGTTATTGAGAAGTCTGTTAGGTAGGTGTCGCTGATGTTTTCCTTTATGAGGCTTGCATGTTGTTGCCAGTCTGTGGTTGCTACCATGAGAGCTCTTTTGGACCAGTCGGATTTGTAGGCTGAATACTCGTAGGTGATTACTTTGTTTACGTAGGTTGTGACTTGTGCCAGGGTTGAGGCTGGCACTCTTCCCACTGCGATGTCTGGGCTTAGGTCGACATGGTCGACATTGAGTTCTCCTGGGATGGTTTCCCCGTGTAGCTCTCCGAAGTAGGCATTAACATTGTAGTCCCAGTCGTCGAAAATCCTCCCTCCACCTGCCTTGTACAAACATGCGTAGTATATGTCACCAGGATAGAATGCGCGATTGTAGGCCGTTGCCGTGCCACGGTCGGTCATTGTGTATCTAACTGGGAATCTGTTAGAGTCTCCGACAAGCATTACCCATCTTGTGTAGCAGTATGTTTCGTGGTATGCGATGGCCTTTTTGATTCTTTCTGGTTCGTCCCTGCCTTGGTCAGTGAAGCTTTTGTTGATGGTTTGCCAGCTTTGAATGTATGTGTTGATACCAGTATAGTCCTTATGTTCTTTTAGCGGCTTCAATGCATCACAGAAGCTATCGTCCGCGAGGACAAGCAGGTCAACTACAGTTGAGGCTAGGCTTATTTCAATCAAATTTGAAAAGCTTGAAAGAAACCCTGCCGGTTGGTCATCTTCGAAGCTTGGGGTTTGTGAATAGGTTCTTAAGCCTAGTCTGACGTAGCTGTTTGGAACAGCTCTTATTTCTGGAAGGCTTACGGCCATTTCCCAGATGCGATGGGGCGTTGCGCTGTTTATCGACGGTCCGAAGCCTGCTCCTAGCTCTGAAGCTGGCGGTTGTACACCACTCCAGCCGGGATCTGCATAGTACTGTTTCGCGAGATTATATGTGCCTCGTTGGAGCCCGTACAGTATGTCAACATTCTTTATCATTTGTTTGTCAGTATTTACATCAAAAGCTAAGTGGAAGTAATCTCCCCACGGTGTTGTTGTGAGCGGAGGGTCCTCATGCGTGTCACCTGTCAAATCGATTAATAGATAAAGGTTCACTGCATCGTTTTGTATGTACATAGATCCATGGGTCAGCGAGATTTTTGGAGCAATATTCCATTCATTTTCTGATACTACTCCGTCAATTATTGGCGCATAACTAGCAAAGGTGCTTAATGTTCCGGCGAAAGATGCTTTCGTTGATGTTATATGAATTGTTGATATGCACAGAAGCACTATTACCATCAGTGTCAAGATTTTCTTCATATTTTTCACCAAATACAATACAAACCATCATCAACACAGCACATTGGGTATTTATCATTTTGTGCAGGCAATGATAGAATGAAAACTCTGGGTTTCATGGTGGTCATATGCGAACTTGTATTAATGACAGCCATTCAAATATTGAGGAGAAATCGATTGCTTTTCTCTATTTCTATTCTGCGCGCGTCCATTATTTCATTGCCAGATTCACTCGAAGGCCATTACTCCCTACTTAAACTTCATAATATATTCATTAGTGGAACTGATCATATAGTTTATATTTCGCAGTGTAGTGGGTATTTCACGTGACGATTCGATGACTGAAGCGCAGAGGGAGAATGTAACGGCTGCAGAAGCAGTACTCAAGGAAGCTGGTTTTGCAGTTTCTCAAACATGTTGCTCACGGCACAGCTGCTTCGACTTCGCAGCCAGAAAACGTGAAAACCTCATCCTAATAAGAGTTCAGTCAGACATTGACAACCTTTCCCCGAGCGATTCGTCAGAGCTCAAAGTGGTATCTGAATGTTTGTCTGCAACTTCATTACTAGTGAGCAAGAAGACTCGTGAAAAGCCCTTAGAAGACGACACTGTTTACTCGAGATATAATGTTTTAGCAGTGACTTCTAAAACTTTTGAGAACATTGTGCTTCGCGAAAACTATCCGCTGATCCACGCTGGTCCTGGAGGTTACTATGTTGAAATTGATGGCGAAGCAATAAAAAGGAGAAGGCAAGAGTTAGGTCTTTCGACTGGTGGAATTGCGGAAATGATAGGCATTTCTCGGAGAACTCTATATGGCTATGAGCGAGGCATGGCTAAAGCCTCTGTTGCAGTGGCGTACAACTTAGTTTGGACCTTAGGAATTCCGGTTGCAAGGCCGATAAATGTTTTCGAAAAATCAAG
>CAZADP010000019.1:0-6631 GCA_964483905.1 uncultured Candidatus Bathyarchaeia archaeon
AGTGACTGACGGCCTAGCAGAGGAATTTGGAGACGAAAGAGTACGAGACACGCCAATATCTGAATCAGCCATAATTGGAACGGGTGTAGGAGCAGCAATAACGGGTATGCATCCCGTGGCAGAGATAATGTTTGGCGACCTGACTGCGCTAGCCATGGACCAAATCGCGAATCAGGCGGCGAAAATACGCTATATGTTCGGCGGTCAGGCAAAATGTCCACTTGTGATCAGAACGCCTTTTGGCGCTGGTGTTAACATAGCCTCACATCATTCCCAAAGCCTAGAGGCATGGTTCATGCATGTTCCGGGATTGTACGTGGCTGTGCCCTCCACACCTTATGATGCTAAAGGGCTTTTGAAAACAGCAATACGTGGGAACAATCCTGTTTTCTTCTGTGAACATAAACTGTTGTATCCGGTTGAGGACGAGGTTCCGGAGGAGGAGTATACTATACCTTTCGGACTAGCGGATGTAAAAAGGGAGGGGTCAGACGTTACGATAGTTGCCACATTGTACATGGTTCATAAAGCCCTCAATGCAGCAGAAAAACTGGAAGAAGAAAGCATAAGCGCAGAGGTTGTTGATCCAAGAACTTTGATACCTTTGGATAAGCAGATCATAATCCACTCTGTTAGGAAAACTGGAAGGATAGTTATTGTAAGCGAGGATTGCAAAACGGCTGGAGTAAGCGCTGAAATTGCTGCTATAGTGGCTGAGGAAGCACTAGATTATTTAGATGCGCCAATAAAGCGTGTAGCGGAGCCAGATACACCGATCCCCTTTAGTCCGCCACTCGAGCAGTACGTAATCCCAAATGAAAAAGCCATAATCAAGGCAGTTAGGGAGATCGTTTGAAATGGTGACAAAAATTGTTATGCCAAGGCTCAGCCTGACAATGAAAGAGGGTACTGTTGGAAAGTGGTACAAGAAAGAGGGAGACAATGTTGAGAAAGGCGAACCAATTGCGGAGGTAGTTTCTGAAAAAGCAACCTACGACTTGGAAGCACCCGCTTCCGGCATACTGAGGAAAATATTCGTCGAAGAAGGCGTTGACGCTGCCGTTAATGCGGTTCTAGCTGTAATAACAGCTCCAGACGAAACGTTTTCGGAAAAGGAAATACTTGCAGAAGAAGTGCCCAAAGCGGTTCAAGAAGTCGGAGAGAAGGTTTTAGCCTCACCAGCTGCAAAACGTTTAGCAAGAGAATTTGGGATTGACTTGTCTCTTATTGCGGGCAGCGGACCGGAAGGAAGAATAGTTGAGGAAGACGTTAGACGATTTGTCGAGGAATCCAGTAGGACCCTGCCAAGGGTCAAGGAAGTTATTCCTTTAACCGGCTTTAGAAAGACATCTGCCGAACGAGTTTCTGCCAGCTTTAAAACAGCGCCCCATAGCACGATAACGATGGAAGTTGACGTTTCCAAAGCTGCAGAGTTGCACGAGAAACTCCAGGTTTCATATACAGCTGTTCTTGTGAAGGCTGCTGCAAAAGCCTTAACCGAACACTCCATAATCAACTCGACATTTGAAGGAAAGCAGATAAAAATTTTTGAAGATGTGAATGTGGGTGTGGCTGTCGCCACTGAATATGGATTAGTCGTCCCAGTAATACACAGCGCTGACAGAAAATCCTCAAAGGAGATAGACGACGCAATTAAGGATCTGACAGAAAAGGCCAAACAAGGAAAATTAGCGAGAGAAGAAGTTACGGGTGGGACTTTCACGATTACAAACCTAGGCATGTACGGGGTGGATTTTTTCACGCCTATAATCAATCTTTCAGAGGCAGCTATACTCGGTGTTGGAAAGATAACTGAAAAACCAGTTGTAATAGACGGAAAGATAGAAGTCAAACCAATGATGATGTTGAGTCTTTCATACGATCATAGAGTTGTGGATGGCGCTCCAGCAGCTGAATTTCTGCGAAAAGTCAAAGAAGAGATTGAGAAAACCTCGGACTTTTGAGTTAAGATCAAATTCCTCGGTCTTTGTCTCTTTGGCAATTTCTGCGATCTTTTGAAGGATTATGGATCGTGCTCATGTTTATGCTTTTCAAGTGGAGTATAACTGGTAACATCGATCGTGAAAAGCCTTAACCTAAGTCTTTTTGCTCCTACACCCTCATGTAACAAATACTTGACTCTCATGCCTCGCTCCTGTGCTTGTTAATTTTCCGGAAAGTCTTAAGTGTTTAACGATAGAGAGACGATCGAGCTGACATGAAGGTTGCAATGTACTATAGCCAAAAAGACATACGAATAGGGAATATGCCCCAGCCCAAAATAAATGAAAACGAAGTCCTAGTGGGGATGAAATCGTGTGGTATATGTGGGTCAGATCTTATGGACTGGTATTTAAGGAGCAAAGCTCCTTTGGTGCTTGGACATGAACCAGCTGGAATGATTGCTGAAAAAGGAAGAAACGTTGAAGGCTTTGATGTTGGCGATAGGGTTTTTGTGCATCATCATGTGGCTTGTTTAAGTTGCCATTATTGTTTACGTGGAGATTATACTTTATGCGAACAGTTTCACGAGACGAATATTATCCCTGGAGGATTCGCAGAATACTTCAAAGTTCCAATCTATAACCTTCAGATAGATACTCTGAAGATTCCTGACACTTTATCGTTTGATGAAGCTACTTTGATAGAGCCCGTTGGATGTTGTATGAGAGCCCTTAAGAAGTGTAACATCCAAAGGGGCGATTCAGTGGCCATAAT
The DNA here is from genome assembly GCA_964483905.1 of uncultured Candidatus Bathyarchaeia archaeon. Lineage (GTDB taxonomy): Archaea > Thermoproteota > Bathyarchaeia > Bathyarchaeales > Bathycorpusculaceae > CAZADP01. The sequence goes on from CAZADP010000019.1 coordinate 2,719, forward strand.
TGGGGCTGGAGCGACTGGAATAATTCATACAGCTTTGTCGAAAATCTTTGGTGCTGCAAAAACTGTTGTAAGCGACCTGGTCGATTATCGGTTGAGTATCGCAGAGAAGTTTGGAGCCGATGTTGTGGTCAACCCCAAAAATGAGGATTTGGCTAAAATTGTCAAGGCTGAAACTGATGGGAGCGGTGTAGATGTAACTGTTGTTGCTGCACCAAGTCTGGAAGCATATCAGGCTGGTTTAAGCATCTGCCGCAAGGGAGGAAAGCTCTGTGTTTTTGCTCCGACCGAGCCTGGAAAATATCTGCGGTTGAACCCAAAAGAACTTTTCTTCTCGGAGATTAAGATAATCCCTTCCTATTCGACCTCGCATTTGGAAACAAGAGCCGCTTTGGAACTAATAAAGTCTGGCAGACTGAATGTGAAGGATTTGATAACTCACCGTTTCAAGCTTGAGGACACAGCGAAAGCATTTAAGGCAGCCCTTGAAAACAAGGAAAGCCTCAAAGTCATAGTCTTTAATGAGTGATGAAAATGAAGGCAGCCATGCTTTATGGAGTGAAAGACTTAAGGGTTGAAAATATTGAAGTGCCGAAGGTTACGGCTGGTGAGGTACTTGCAAGAGTTAGAGCAGCAACAACATGCGGCACAGATTTGAAAATATTCCAGAGAGGTTATGTTGAAAAGGTCATAAAACTTCCGACGATTTTTGGGCATGAATGGGCTGGTGAAGTGGTTGAAGTTGGCGAAGGCTTAGGATGGCCGAAGAAGGGAATGCGCATCCGTGCTGGCAACAGTGCTCCGTGCTTGCATTGCACGATGTGTCAGAAAGGCAAGTATAATCTTTGTGAAGACATGATTTGGCTTTGGGGAGCCTATGCAGAATATGTCAAAATTCCTGCTCATATGGCTATGGTAAATACCCAAGAGATTCCAGAACATGTTTCTTATGAAGAAGCTGCAATCACAGAACCATTTGCATGTGTATTGCATGGTGTTGAAGAAGCAAGGGTTAAGCTTGGCGATACTGTGGCAATAATCGGCGCTGGACCAATAGGATTACTACATCTTTTGACCGTTAAGAAGATGGGCGTGGAGAAAGTGATAATAATAGACATTGTGGACGATAGGCTGAACTTTGCCGCAAGGCTAGGTGCAGACGAAGTAATCAATGCTGGAAAAGTCGATGTTGTGGAAAATATTTGGCAACTCACAGGCGGGTATGGGGCAGACGTTGTGATAGAAGCCATAGGGTTGCCAGCTACGTGGGAGCAATCCCTAAAGCTTGTTAGGAAAGGCGGGACAGCCTTAGAGTTTGGTGGATGCCCGCCCGGAACAGAAATAAAGCTCAACGCGGAAATGCTGCATTATGGAGAGTTGACAGTTCTAGGCACATTTCACGCAACTCCACTGCATTTCAGGAAAGCCCTTAATCTTATAGCGTCAAGAACGATTGATGTCCGACCACTTATAACAAGGAAAATGATGTTAGAAGACATCAAAGAGGCCTTCGAAATACTTTCCACATCCAAGAGTGAAATAAAAATAGCAATAAACCCATAAGTATAAAATAGTGGTTTTATGGTAGAAGCGGATGGCTATATTTTAAGAATTGCAACAAAACAATGGGTCAACCAAGTTTTCAATACGGCAGTTTACTACACCAGTGTACCTAGGAAATGGAAATCCGGACAAACTATATTGTTTATACACAGAACTAATGTCGGGGATGCAATCGTCGGGTATGGTGTGATAGAGAACATCTACGAAAAAGACGAGCTTTCTGAGGAGGAAAAGCATGAATGTGAAATATACGGATGGAAAAAAGCCATAGAATTCAAGTACGTCAAAGAATTCGAAAAGCCATTGCCAATAAAAGAAACATTTCTGAAAGACTCAAAACTCCGAGGAAGATATTTCCATGGGTTAAAACTCAATAAAGGGCAACTAAATTCAATTATTATGCAAGCTGAAAATCTGCAACATTAACCGTGCAGCTGAAAAGATTTTCACCGTAAGCATACCAAAAGTCTTAAAACACAATACCGATTAAGGAGTAAATCGGAGCGGATATATTAATGGTCTATTGTACTAAATGCGGTGCCAAGAACCCAGATGATGTTAAAGTTTGTTCTCAGTGCGGAGCAGCTCTATATGCAACAGAAGAACATGAGCATTATAGGCGAATAGAGCAAGAATGCTTTGGAATACCTCGAGGTGGCACTATTGTAGGCTTAGCAATCGGCATAATAATACTGCTTGCTGGATGTATATGGCTTTTACAACAAGCAGAGCTAGTTCCCAAAACTGTCGAAGTCTGGCCGTTTGCAATAATAATCTTTGGGATACTCATCGTTGTCGGCGCTCTTTATGGATTGCGTCGTAGATCTTGAACCCCATTTTTCCTTGATTTATGGGCTTCACATGAAGACTTACAATTGGAGCAGATTCTCCAGTGATCCCATTGGGAGAGCAGTATTCTTGTCAAGATCCAGAAAACAATTAGAGCAAGCAAAAATAAATCAACGAATATATTTTGGGTTAGTTCATCGATTCCAACTAGGATGAGAAAAGCTCCTACAACAAAGAATGCATTTAACATTAAACGAGCAAAGCCCATAGATTTTAACTGCAAGAATCCGAAAACTACTCCTACCATTCCAATTAAAACCGCTGAAATAGGCGTCTGTTCATAACACCACCCACAAAAGAAATACAAGTCTGTTCCAACAAGGGTCATGAACGCTCCTAAACATAGACCTGTACATGCTGCACACAACGTATGATTACGCGCATGTATAACGTGGGCAGAAAATTTCGCGCAACTAAGATGATGACCCTCAACGGTACTAGAAAACGAACGAGAAGCAAGATTGTTTCCTTCTTTTTGGAAATGATATGTTCCTGTGCAGTGCTTTGGAAAGAAGGCGGCGAAGATCCCAGATACACAAATCAGACTGAAGACTATGCCGACTAATGGTTTTCGCCAAAACAGATTTTCACTAGTTATAGGTGGGTTTAGTGCAAGCATCAGCACAATGAAAAGACTAAAGGTTACAACGCTCACGTTGAACATCATGATGAGATTGTAGCGCTTGGGTCGCATACGAGATCGCCTAGAACAGCCTTTTGAACTGTTCCACTATGCCTCTCCCAGCCATATACCAGCACACCCTCCTTTTCAATTCATTTTGAGAAAATATTCCTTGAAATCTTCTCTTCCAAGAACCATAAAAGCTCCTATAACATTCGTAGAGTTCTTCTTGCACTTCTTTTCTTGATAATGTTTCTGTTGGCATGATGGCGTGAACCATATCGTAATGAGACCAATTAAAATCTTCAACCCATCCGTTTCTTTTCGCTTCTTCGAAAATTTCAGTTCCAGGAAATGGTGTGAGGATAGCGAATATTGCAAAATCTGGGTCTAATTCGTTTACAAACTCCCTCATATTCGCAATTGATTTGGCTGTGTCCTTTCTGTTACCTATAATGAGCATTGTGTGGACAAAAATGTCGTTTTCTTTTAGTAGTTTCACCGCTTGCTTCGCATCCTCTGGAGTTGTCTCCTTCCTAAAATCATCAAGGGTCGATTGCTTGGGATTTTCTACGCCAAGAAGAACCCAGCGAAGTCCGGACCTTCGCAGTTTAGGCAAAGCCTTTTCGTTTCTGACAATATCATCGCATCTTGCTTGCACAAACCACATTGAATCTTCTGATATCTCACGCTGGATTATTTCTTCTGCGAGGCTGTTCACCCTGTCGCCAGAGCCAAGATTGTCGTCTGTCAGCCAAATGAAACGGCTGCCATAATTTCGATGACAAAATTCTATTTCGTCGGCAATATGCTTTGACGATTTTACTCTCCATTTTCTTTCCCAATGCCGCCATTGTGTGCAAAACGTACATGCATGTTTGC
>CAZADP010000019.1:6641-12146 GCA_964483905.1 uncultured Candidatus Bathyarchaeia archaeon
GACACCCTCTGGAACCTTCGATTATTGCGTAAGGCGTATTGAGGCCAGCCATGGCGGCGAAATGATATTCGTGAACGACATCTTTTACAAAATGATAGCCCGGGAATGGAAGGTTATCCAAATTCTCAATCAAGGGCCTAGGCAGGTTATGAAAGATTTTTTCCTTGTGTCTGAAAGAGACACCTTCTATTTTTGAAAAACGCGCCTTCTTATTTGCGTTTCTGACGAGTTCAGTAAGTGTTTGTTCCCCTTCCCCCCGAACGATAACATCAATTTCGGGGTATTGCTCTAGGCTTTCTTGGGCGGTGGCTGTAAAATGCTGCCCTCCAACAACTGTTAGGATGTCGGGATTTGTTTTTTTAGCGGTTTCAAGTGTTCTGGCAACAACATAAGTGTTGCATGTGGCTAATGCGCTTGAAGCCACTATGTCGGGATTGAAGTCTTCTATTTGCCTTTCTAATCCTTTCCAGTCTATATGCTGTGCGTTGCAGTCCAATACCTCAATTTCGGCGTCTTTGATTTCTCTTTCGACATACGCTGCGAGCTGAATAATACCGTATGGCGGCGGCAAATACTCTCCCATCACAAACCAAATGTCTTTGGGCGGTTCCACAAAGAGAATCTTCATTTCCTTTTCTCCGCGTCAAAACTAAGTTATGTGCCTTGATCTTTTAAAAATGCTTGTTCCAAAGGCTTAGATTGGCTTGTCATTCCAACTTCAGATTTTTCCTAGCGATCTTAGCGCGTGCGAACTAATTAGTTGCCACGCTAAGCTTCATTCTTGAAAAATACTATCGAGACCATAAACTGATGCACCCTCAAGACAAGACTCATAGTTTGCATAAGGTTGTCAATTAAAAAAGAGCAGCATAGTAGGTTATTTATGATGACATATGCCTCATCTGGTTCACCAGAATCGTGGTATACACTCTCTTATTCTAAACCGCACTTGCATTTTATTGGCGATCTCTTTGATTTTTGAAACGTTAACTTCAGGAACGGCTACTGCTGTTATTTCTAATGCGAAGTTTTCTTTGGCTTTTTCGATAAATTCTAAGACGACTCCAAACGCATTGTTGAATGATGGTTTACATATCTGATCGTAGGTTTCCTTATCATGCGCATTTAGACTTACACTTATTACATCTACGCCTGCTTCTTTTAGTCCATTCACAACTTCTCGACCTTTGTTAAGGAGATATCCTTGACCATTAGTGTCTAGTCTAATGCTGAGAATTTTCCCATAATTCTTCTTTATCCATTTGACAACCTCCAAGATACAATCAAGCCTTTCCGTTGACTCACCGAAGCCGCAAAAGACAATTTCACTCCAATTTCTTAGGTTTATAACATTTTGAAGCTCTGTCAACACTTCATTTGTCGACGGTTCTTTCTGAAGTTTAAGGTTGAAGCCCCCAACACCATCCCTGAAATTCCTCACGCAAAAATAGCAATTGTCAGGGCACATGTTTGTTATACTCAGATATAGGTTATCTCCAAGCCAGTAGACGATACTCGGGCTTTTCCGAAGAAGCATAAACTCTTCCAAACTATATTTTAACGCCAATAAAAGAATTTAAATGTTAATTCAAGTTTAATGCTTCTGTTATTGCAGAGGCCAAGTTATATGGTTAAGTATATTTTTATTACAGGCGGCGTGTTAAGCTCGGTTGGCAAGGGTATTTTGACTTCCTCGATTGGCAAGATGCTTCAGACCCGAGGTTTAAGAGTTACTGCGATTAAAATTGACCCTTACGTCAATGTTGACGCAGGGACCATGAATCCTTACATGCATGGTGAAGTTTATGTGACTGACGATGGAGGCGAAACAGATCTTGATTTAGGTTGGTATGAGCGTTTTCTTGACTTAAATCTGAAAAAAGAAAACAACATTACAACTGGATTAGTGTACAAGGCGGTTATCGAGAAGGAGCGACGTGGAGACTTTTTAGGAAGATGCGTCCAGATTGTGCCGCATGTAACAAATGAGATCAAACATCGCATCCGTGCAGTTGCGAAGGCTTCAGATGTTGATGTAGTTTTGACCGAGGCTGGCGGCACAGTTGGCGACATTGAGGGCTTGCCATTTTTGGAAGCCATCCGTCAGATGCGCTTGGAAGAAGGCTTTGAAAACACTTTGTATGTGCATGTTGCTCTAGTCCCAGTGTTAGATGTTACAAAGGAAATGAAGACCAAGCCATTGCAGCACAGCGTTAATGAGTTGCGACGCATCGGTATTCAGCCTGACATCATTGTTGCGAGGAGCCCAGAAATGATAGATTCTGAGGCTTTAAGAAAAATAGCTTTGTTTGGCACAATTCCAGAGAACGCTGTTTTCTGCTCTTACACTGTTGAGTCGATTTATCAGGTTCCCATTATTCTAGACGAACAAGGAATGGGCAATTTTATTTGCAGGCGATTGAATTTTTCGAATTGCATGCAGAATTTCAAAGGATGGAAAGAGTTTGTAGACGCCGTATTGAACCCGGAACACGAAGTGAAAGTTGCTTTGGTTGGCAAGTACGCCGGGTTAGTGGACAGTTACGTGAGCATGAACGAGGCTTTGAGACATGGAGGGGCAGCCTGTAAAACAAAGATTCACATTAATCATATAGAGGCCGAGAAGTTTGAACAAAATCCGAATGATATAGAAGCTCTAAGAAATTTCGATGGAATTTTTGTTCCATACGGTTTTGGCCCTAGAGGAACGGAAGGAAAAATCATGGCAATTCAGTTTGCAAGGGAGAATGACATTCCATTTCTCGGGATATGTTATGGTTTTCAGCTGGCTGTAATAGAATTTGCACGAAACGTCTGCGGCTTGACAGAAGCAAGTAGCACTGAAATCGATCCAAGCTCGCCTAATCCGGTGATTGGCCTCATGCCAGAACAGCGTGGAATAGAGTACAAGGGGGCTACTATGCGGTTGGGCGGTCACAAGATAATAATACAACCAAATACTATAGCCTACGCGCTTTATAAGAGCGAGGAAATTTACGAACGCCACCGCCACAGATTCGAAGTTAATCTGGATTATCTGGAAACGTTCAAGAAAAACGGCTTAGTTTTCTCTGGAAAAAGCACAGATGGTAGAAGGATGGAGATCTTGGAATCGCCAGACTGCTTCTTCTTCTTTGCCTCACAATTCCACGGAGAATTTAAAAGTCGCCCTGGAAAGCCTGACTCGGAATACTACGGTTTTGTTAAGGCGTGTTTAGACAAGAAGCTGGGCAAGCCTAAACCGAAATTCTAAAAAATGGAAAGTTGATTCTATAGTTTCAGTAAGAGCGGTGGAAGGGTCTTACCAGTTCTTCTAGTATCGATAGCAGCGTTGGCACTTTAAATGCGATATCTGTGAAGGTTATTATGCCAGCAAGTTTACCATTGTTCATGACAGGAAGTTTTTTGATTTTTTTCTTTGCCATGAGTCTAGCTGTTTCTTCTATGCTGGCTGTTTCATTGACGGTTAATACAGGGCTTGTCATGATTTGTCTTGCGGTCAGGGTTTCCGGGGCTAAGCATGGCTCGACCAGTCTTCTGAGGATGTCACGTTCTGTTATGATGCCTACAGGTCTGTCGCCTTGAACGACTATTATAGAGCCTATGTTGAATTTGTTCATTGTGGCTACTACTTCTTTTACACTTGTGTCGGGACGCACTACTCTTACATCTTTTGACATAATGTCTCTAACAAGGACTATGCCTGCCATCGGATTCCGCCTCCGAGTGATTCTAACCTTTCTGGCTCTGTCATTTATTTGTTTTGTTCAAATAATATTGTCAGCTTGTTTGTCACGTAATACGTATGCGAGGATGCATAGTCTTTTGACGGAAGATGTAGGTTGTTAGGCTTGCTTATTTGTCGTGGCAAGGCGGAAAACATTTGTCGAGACAATTTGCGCCCGCGCTTCATAGTGCGCCTTCATAATATGGAGGTTGTGGGCTGAATCTAGGCTTGAGATGTATATTGTGGAGGTAACTGTTATGCCATGACAATGAGTTAACAGTATTTGTTCAGATAACCCTATAAAAGCGGCGTTTCGTAGGTTAGCCAGTATGCTTAAGCGTTTGAGTTTCACATCTGAAATAGGTGAAAAAGCGATGAACAAAAGCGAATCCTCAATCGTTGAAAAATTTCGCAATCATTTAGAGAAGGCTGCTAGTTACGGCGAAGTCTGGGAGGTTGTTAAGGATACCGTGGCTTTATCTCTGGGCAAGCGCAGGGGTGGGATGATGCTTTTCCTAGATGACTTGCCCATTCAGTTGGGTGCGTATCATCCGATTGGGACGAATAACATCATTCTGAACAGGACTTTAGTTCAGATAGTTGAGGCCACCATTAAGTCGAAGCGAGTAGTTAACGCCCTAATCTATAATCTGCTTTTGCACGAGTATTTGCATGCCTTGGGTGAGTATTCCGATGTTGAGGTTAGGCATACGGTTTATGAAATTGCCAGAAAATATTTTGGCGAAGACTATGTTGTCACGTTAATTGCTCTGAAAAGTCCTTGGGCTTTGCTTAAGGGGATTCCGATCGAAGCTGTTAACGCTCCAAAGCGCGTTATAGAAATCGTAAAAGATTTTGAGAAAACAGACAAATACATAGTTTAGCATTGTTATTTTTGGCTTGCTGTGCAACCGACACAGGATAGCGTCCGTAGGTTTTTGCAACGAATTCATAACAGTAAAGGATTCAATTTTAGAGGCTGTAAATTTGATCGGTGGATCAGCAAAATTGTTGAGAAAGACGACGAAATATTGTTGAAGCCTAATTTTAACACTGAGAATCCTCCGTCGGGTTCGAGCGACCAGATTTGTCAAGGATCGATCGATCAGTGAGCTTGCCTGAGACCGCGTTGAAGGCGGAGAAGCTTGTTTATGTTTGCCGTATGAAAACATATGTTTGCGAAGTTTTCGTTAAGCCCGAAGTTAGGTGTTGGTTCTAAGAAGCCCAGCGAAAGAGTTGCGCTTCGTATAAGACATTCGAAAGAGAATATTTCAGATTTGAGCTTAGTGGTGCATCCATACTTGATAATTATGGATGGAAGAAAATTCTTCATTAACGGCGGGTCGGCAACCGGCGAACTCCGAAACCCAAATGGTACCTTGCTTCAGGGGATAGAATAGCCATAGACATAGAAGCATTAAAAGTTATTGAGAGCTTTAAAGGGATAAGCCTAACAGCTAATCCATGGAACTACATACAAATCCGCCGAGCTGTGGAGTCTGAATTGAATGTGAAAGAAGAGCAAGATTATAAAGTTGTCAATGATTGAAATTTATAGGTCTATTTCTGGGGCTATGTATTTCAGTCCAGTGAGCGCTATTTCAAAGAATTTCTCTTTGGGTATCCCTATTTCCTCGCAGACGAGGATTCTTTCCCTATCCGCTCCTCTTGCGAAGTCCTTATCTTTAAACTTCCTTGAAACAGTCTCCACTTTAACTTCTGTGAGCTTCTTTGAAGGCATAACCAGAGCGCAAGCGACAAGCAACCCTGAAATCGCA
>CAZADP010000020.1:0-12029 GCA_964483905.1 uncultured Candidatus Bathyarchaeia archaeon
CAGCAAAAGTCGCCAAACGCGGGTCATCCCAGTCCTTGAAAAGGCCTTCTTTTATCCCTTGAACAATTTTTGACTTGCTCAAGGAGGCACCCGCTATTTTAAGTCTACCATAGTGTATGGCTTCTGGATATCGCCAGCCTAAATGCCTATACATGTATTCTTGCCGAACCATGTTTGTTAGGTGTTCTTTTCCGCGAATAATATGAGTTACATCCATCAAGTGATCGTCGATACCGCATGCGAAATTATACAGCGGCCAGACTAGGTATTTGCTTCCAACCCGCGGATGCGGATACTTTTCCGCATCGATGACTCGGAGTGCAGGCCAATCTCGAACCGCTGGGTTAGGATGGTTTAAATCGGTTTTTATGCGAACTACAGCTTCACCTTCTCCACAGCCGCCTTCAAGCATTCGTTGCCATCTTGCCAGATGCTCTTCTGGCGGCAAATCGCGGCATTCACATGACTTGCTGGCCAGTACTTTCTTGCGAAATCCTTCCGGCTTGCATGTGCAAACGTAAGCGTTGCCATCCTTGATTAGCCTTTCCGCATACTCATAGTAGATAGGTATTCTGTCACTTTGGACGTATTCCTCATCTGGTCTGCACTCAAGCCAAGCTAAATCCTCTCTGATTCGGTCATAAAAGGCCAAAATAGGTCTTTTCAGTTTAGGGTCTGTATCTTCAAAGCGCAAGATGAATTTGCCCTTATACATGCTTGCATATTCGTAGCATAGTATTATGGCTCTTGCATTACCCAAGTGTAGAGCGCAGTCAGGGTTTGGTGAAAACCGCGTAACAACTTGGGCATACTTGTTCAAATTGAGCAAAGGCGGAAGATGCTTTTCTTCTTCAACTTTTTCCTTGATTAGAGCTTCAGGCCACTTCTCTTCAATGATTCGCCTTTGCTCGTTAAGGGTAAGACTGTTGACCTCCTTAATCACATCATTAACAAGAGTGGACAATTCTTTAACTTTGGTTTTCAGCTCGGGTTTCTCCCCCAAAACTTTCCCAATAACTGGGCCTACTTGCGCTTTGCCATCATGTTTAATAGCATTTAACAAAGCGATTTTTCGCATAATTTCCTTAAGTTCAATATTTTCTTCTAGCGTCAATGACTCTACGCTCTATTAGACTTAGATGTTTCTTTTAATCAAAAACTCCGCGAAGGCTTTTAGCTTTTCTTTAGCTTTTGAGGCTGGCAAGAGCTCCTCTACTTCTTTCCAGCTTTTCTCAACAATATTTGCGGCAAAACGCTTCACGTAGTCTATCGAGCCATATTTTTGCATGACCGCGATAGCTTCGTCCCGGAGTGTTTGGCCAGAAGTGTGCAGACTAAGTATCTCGATTAGTCTCTCTTTATCTCTTGAACCTGCGACTTTCAATGTGTGAATGACTATCAAGCTTCTTTTTCCCTCTGTTATGTCTTTTCCGCGTCCACCTTTTTTGTCAGTAAATTCTTTACCTGTCAAATCTAAGATGTCGTCTTGCATTTGGAAAGCTACCCCTATGCTTTCAGCGAAGTGCCCAAGTTTCTCGACAAGTTCTTCGTTTGCATCCGATAAAACAGCAGCGATTCTAGCAGACATCCTTGCTAAAGTCCCTGTTTTGTAAGCGCACATCTGTAAATAGTCCTTTTCTCCTATCTTGTCTGCGTTTGCTAAACCTCTATGCCAAGCTATGTCCATTGCTTGTCCAATGCTTAGGTTAATCATCTCTTGCACATAGATTTCATAGATCTTGCACAGTTTATGTTGGGAAACTCTTCCGCTGTTTTCTAATAGCGGCAGAAGCGGAAGATAGTACATGGAATTTCCAGCGTTTATGGCTATGTCGATGCCGTAAATTTTGTAGGTGCATGGTTTTCCCCTCCTGTAATCGGAGGCGTCTTCTATGTCATCCACCATCAATGTTCCGTTATGGATTACTTCTGTGATTATAGCGAAATCAACGAAGTCTTCAGGGTTTTGACCTAAGGCTTCACAGATTAGCAAGAAGAGGGATGGGCGCCATCTTTTTCCGCCTCTGTCAAGAAACTCCCAAATTGGTTCGGCCAACGCCTTGTTTAAAGTTTTTAAGTTGTAAGCATACTTTGGCGGATTAAGTCTGAAAAGAATTGAGTTCCTTGAGAAGATTCTTGGAATATATTTCTCGATAACCCTATCTACCAGAGTAGCTCTGTCCCCGAGAAATTTCTCGATGTCCAAGGGTTAACTCCATCTCCTTCTAGCGTAGTTCTCTAAATCGAACCCTCTCATCTTCAACCATTCTGCCGTCTTACCCATTACTACGAGTGGGGCTTTTTGTAGATTCCTCAGTGATTCCGCGCCAACAAGAAACATTGCGTTTTTCAACTCTTCAATTAAGAGAAAAAGTACATTTTCGGTTTCCTTAAGACCCTTGACTGCTGCTTGCAGCACTGGTTGAGAAAGACTTGTAAGTTTTGCGCCTAAAGCCAACGCTTTAGCCATATCTATGCCGTCGCGTATGCCTCCAGAGGCTATAACGGGGATGTTAATCGTTTGAGAAACTTCGGCAACACTGATTGCAGTTGATATGCCCCAGTCCCAAAAAACATCACCTAACATGCGTTGGAAACTATCCTTATACTTTCTTGCACGATAACATTCAACTGCCGCAAAACTCGTACCCCCTGCCCCGCTCACGTCTATGCCTTTCACGCCAGCTGCCTCCAATTTTTTGGCTTCTTCTGCCGCCATTCCAGCACCCGTTTCCTTTGCGATAATTGGCTTATCTAGTTCTTTCGTGAGTTCGCTGATTTTTTCCAGTATTCCCTTGAAGTTTGTTTGACCCTCTGGTTGTACAGCCTCTTGTAGTGGGTTCAAATGTATTGCTATTGCATCTGCTTCAATCATTTCTACCGCCTTTTTGACTTCTTCTATGCCATAGCCGTTGACGAGCTGCACACCACCGATGTTTGCAATCAAGAAGGCTGTTGGAGCCTTTTTTCTAGCTATTGCAAATGTTTTTTCAAGTCTTTTGTTTTCTATAGCTGCCCGCTGGCTTCCAACACCCATTCCCAAGCTTAACTCTTCCACGGCTTCAGCTATTATCGCATTGATTTTTGTTGCTTCTTGTGTTCCACCAGTTATGGCGCCTATAATCAATGGTGCAGAAAACTTATGGCTTAACACGGTCGTTGATGAATCAATTTCTTCCTTCTTAATTTCTGGCAAAGCTCTGTGGACGAAGTAGACATCTTCAAATCCTGTCGTCACTTTTCTTGCTTGGACGTTTTGATTCAAAGAAATCTTAATGTGATCTGCTTTACGCTTTCTTGTTTCCTTGGCCAAAACTACTCCTTCTCTATCAATGTGCCTTCAACTGTCTCTCCTTTAAGGGCTTTGTAAATATTGCTTGGCTTTGCTGCGTTGACAATTGTTACTGGAATTCCATGCTCTATAGCTGGTATGAGTTCAGCAATTTTGCCGAACATGCCGCCTGTAACATCATAAGCCGATGGTTTTCCGATCTTGTTTTGAAGTTTTCTAAGTTCTTGCAATGTTAAGCGATTGAACATTGTTGCTTTCTTTTCGATTTTTGGATCACCATCGTATAATCCATCTACATCAACGCCTATGATGATGTGTTGTGCGTCAAGCCTTGTGGCAATTGCTGAAATCTGCTGGTCGCCAGATAATATCGTGAAACCTAACTTTGTGTCTAAAACCGCGTCTCCGTAAAGGACTGGTAGGAACCCCATCTCTAACAGCATTTTTAAAGATGCATCTTCAAAGCTTTTGATTCTGCCGTTTTCTGTTATTATGCATGAGGAGGGTGTTATGCTTACTGCCGGAATATTATGCCAAACCAAAGCATCCATGAATAAGCCGTTAAGCACTGTCATGAGGTGATGGGTTTCTGCATAACCGAGTCGCTGATTTTCCCCCTTGAACCCTTCTTTGAGAGCATATTTTTCAGCTGTAGGATGTCCAAAGCTTCCTCCGCCATGTACAATTGTTAAACTTTGAACGTTTGCTTGCTTTATTTCCTCTGCCAGGCGATTCATGACGTCAGTTCTTGCATCAAGCTCTTTGCTCTTATCTGTTATAACTGAACCGCCAATTTTCAATATGACGGATTTAAGTCCCTTCAATTCTAGCACCTTCATCTGTTTTCTTAGCTATAAAGGGTCGTCCGCCCGCTCTTTGAATGCACTCCAAAACTTGTCCAAGCCTTTCATTTCTGGTCAACGCTATCATGCACCCGCCTCCCCCAGCACCAGTTAATTTCGCGCCCAAAGCTCCGGCCTTTCGTGCAGCGTTTATGAGCCATTCCAAGGATTCGTCTGAAACTCCTATTCCATAAAGCAATGCATGGTTAATGTTCATCAATTCTCCTAGTGTTTCCACATCGTTTTGCTTGAGAGCTTCAATGGCTCTTAGAACAATTTCGCGGGCTGAACGCATCATAGGCTCCACAACCTTGGGGTATCTTTCCTTGACCTCGCGCACTCTTTCTACCTGAAAACGCGTAGATCTTTCCACACCTGTGTCCCCAATGACGAGTGGAATATCTGTTTTAGCTTCCAGAGGTTTAAGTCCTGTGTCCATTTGAAATAGAAGCGCTCCTCCGAAAGTTGAAATTGCGGGATCTATTCCGGATGGAGCGCCGTGTACTATTTCCTCTGCCTGGAAAGTTATGCGAAAAACATCCTCCTTTGACATTTTTAGCCGCAAAAGAGCCCCAAGAGCTGTTGTCACAGCTGCCACGACAGCAGCGGAAGACCCTAAACCCGCAGCAACAGGGACAGTGGAGTTAACTTCAATGTTTAAACCTTCTTTTTTTCCATGCTTTTCTAGAACTTTTTCGACCGCCAATCTGACTGGCGCAAACTTCATTGTTGCTTCTTTTGCATTGCCATGTTCAGTTTTGAAAGTTCCATCATCGAAGTATCCAGCCAGATTGAGGTTTACTGACCGTAGATATAATCGCTTGTCGTTACGGTTCTCGACTTTTGCATACGCTCTTTTATCTATGGCTAAGACTATAGCCGGTTCGCCGTAGACTACGAAGTGTTCTCCGAAAAGTATCACTTTAGCAGGAGCTGAGGCAACGACCCCCATTATGCACCACTATTTCGTGAAACACACGGCGGCATATCCAACAACGCTTGAGTAGTCGCCAGTTATATCTCCACTAGTTTTATAACATAACAGTTTTGCCTCTTTGGCTTCCAAAATCTTTGCTGCAGCTATCAAGGCAGCTATGGGGCCATAACCACAAGCACTGATATTGTGCGCCTCAACTGCCGAATAGAATTTAGCCTCGTCCATTGTTTCAACGGCTCCAAGCGCCAACTTGTCCTTCTTCGTCGCACTTTCCTGTGTCTCATAATGTGTCATGTCCGAAGAAGCTATCATAACCGCGTTCTTCTCGGCTAAAACCTTAGCCACAGCTTGCCCCACCTCTCTGGACGAAGATAAATCCTGCATCAAAAAACAAATCGGTACAATCCTGAAATCTGAGCCGTAAAGATACTGGAGAAACGGGATCTGGACCTCAATCGAATGTTCAAAGCGGTGAGCAGAATCATCAACATCAACAATGCGTGATTCACGCACGATCTGGTTTGCAGTTTCGCCATCCACCTCAATATCGCCTAGAGGTGTTCGCCAAAAACCATCATTCATAACGGCCAAGGCGCTGCCATGACCGGTATGGTTCGGACCGAAAATAGCAACAACATCCGGCTTACCATCAGAAGCCAGCTTGTAGTATGCGTGAGCTGCTACTGGGCCAGAAAACATGTAGCCCGCATGCGGACAAACTAAACCAACTACTCTTCTCGGACCAACCTTTACAGCTTCCCGGATTTTTCCAGGTCCAAACTCGTGGAGAAAGCAATTTTCGATTTGCGATTTCAGTGATTCGGCGTGTCCCTCGTAGAAAGCTCCGGCTTGGCATGGACGCCGAATCTTCACCATTGTTAAGTTTCCTCCTCTTCCCGTGTGATCTTGGCCTCAAAGTCTTCAACTGTTAGAGGCAAATCCTTGTCTTGCGGCAGTTCCCCTCTCTCTCGTAATACTTGCCTTGCTAAAAGCCAGTAAATAACGGCCAAGGCTCGCCTACCTTTATTATTTGTCGGAATAACCACGTCTACTCCGGAAAATTCATTATCTGTGCTACATAGGGCTACTACTGGTATGCCAACTGATGCAGCCTCTTTAACTGCTTGAGCGTCGGCCCTCGGGTCAGACACAATCAGCACTTCCGGTTCGATGCGGTTTGGGTACAGTGGATTTGACAAAAGTCCTGGAATGAAGCGCCCGATGACAGGGTTTGCTCCTGTCACTTCGCAGAACTTTCTAACGGGTTCTTGTGCATAAAGTCTGGCTGCAGCTGCAGCGATTTTTGCTTGCGTAAACCTTGCTAGAAATTTGGCGGCTGCTCTTATGCGGTCATCGGTCTTTTTAACATCTAGGACGAACAGTCCATCTGGTCTGACGCGGTATATGAACTGCTCCATGTCCCCTGTTTTCATCCTTGTCCCAATGTGTATCCCAGCGGATAAGAGAGTGTCCCGTGGCATCAGAAGTCCTTCTTCCATAACTGCCGTTGTTTCACGCTCTTCCTCAGACTTTTCCTCTCCTTTGGTTTCTTTAAGCTCTTCATCTTCTGACAAACCTTTATCCCCCTAAAACATTTGAAGATCAGCCATTCTAGCTCTATCTCCCAAAAATTCCTCTATCCTTATTAACTCGTTTATTTTTGCAATTCGTGCTCCTTCAACAACGCCTGTCTTTATTATTGGGCATTTGAAAGCCACAGATAGGTGGGCAATGTGCCAGTCGCATGTATCGCCTGAACGATGCGACATTACTGGTACATATCCATTTCTTTTTGCTATTTCTATTGTTTCCAAAGCGTCCGTAAGTGTGCCAACTTGATTCACTTTTATTATGACCGAGTTAGCAGCGCGCATTTTTATTCCACGGGTCAGCCTTTCGTTGTTTGTGGCGAATAAATCGTCGCCGCAAGTCAGGCAACTTTTGACTTTTTTCGTGAGTTCCGTGAAGCTCCCATAGTCTTCTTCATGGAAGGGGTCCTCGACGTAGGCTAGGTGATATTTTTCGACAAGATCTAAAATGAATTCTAATTGCTCACCAGAGTCTCGTTTTTTCCCTTCCCTTTGGTAAATGTAAGCTTTTTCTTTGCCATTCCACAGGGAAGACGAGGCAACATCAATGCCCAAGCCACACTCGAAACCTAACTCACTGCCAATTTCTTCGCATGCTTCGGATAAAGCCTCAAGAGCTTCCGAGTTTCCAATATTTGCGATCCAAGCTCCTTCATCGCTTTTTCCAGCGCCGAAGAGTTTATCTTTCTTTTTTAGGATAGCGCCAATTCTTCCATGAATTTGAGCATTAGCAGCAGCGGCTTCAAAGAAAGATTCAGCCCCATGTGGAAGAACTAGAAACTCCTGCACATCGGGAGATTTTCCGCGGGTGTGTTTCCCGCCGCTTATAGTGTTTCCAAGGGGGTAGGGGAGCTCATGGGCGACTTGGCCTCCTAAATATTGGAAAAGAAGAAGGCCAAAAGAATTTGCGGCCGCTTCCGCATTTGCCAGTGAAATGGCGAATACGGTGTTGCCACCCACGATTCTGAAATCCTTCGAGCCATCAATTTCATGAAGGGTTCTATCAATTTCAGATTGAAAATCAGCATTCAACCCAACAAGTTCTGGGGCTATAAGATCCTCAACCTTTTTCAGTGCTTGGTCTACTCCGCCTTGTGGATAATAGGTCACTTCGGCTTTTCCACGGCTTTTTCCGGCGGGAGCAGAAATTCTTCCAAAACCTGAAGTTGTTATCACGTCAACTTCGATTGTTTCTTCTCCTCGGCTATTGAAGACTTTTCTTGCAATTATATCTTCAATGACTGTTGACATGCTTTTCTCCTTTTACTTTCCTAGTAATAGGTTCTAGCCTCTTTTCGTTTCTCGGCCTCTTCGTAGAAGCGTAGAACTTCGTCGATGATCTCTACGTGTGACAGTAACATGCGCCTGCAACAGTACCTTTGAATTCCTAAGCTGTCTAAGACTTCGTCTGCTCTCTCTCCTGCCTTAACTCTTCTGGCGAACTCGTCCCATTTGTCTCCAATTAATTTGCCACATGTAAAGCATCTCACGGGTATAATCATTTGGTTTAGCCTCCTTACCTGTAGCTTTTCTGGTCTCTAGCTCGTGCTCCGCGCCCTCCGAACTTTTTGGGCTCTTTTCTCCTAGAATCTCCAACGATCATTGTTCTGTCATATTCAGCGAAGACTGTGCGTAAATGTGCACTTTTAGTCCACTTCAATAAAGCATTTGCAACAGCCATTCTTGCGGCTTCGGCTTGCCCCATGTAACCTCCGCCTGAAACCTTTATATCCATGTCGAGCTGTTTCCAAACATCATCTCCTGCTTGTATGAGGGGCTCCATAATTTTTTCTCGTGCAATTTCAGGCTCAAAAATTTCTACGGGGATCTTGTTTATGTGTATTCTTCCAATTCCAGGTCTAGCAACAGCCCGTGCTGTCGCCGTTTTCCTTTTTCCACTAACAACTAAAACTTTCTTGGCCGGCATAATTATTCACCTAGATTATATCCTATTTCTTTGGCATATTCCTCAAGCGTAAAGTATGACGAAGTCAACTTTTTTGCTTGAGCATTGACCAGAGTTTCCATCTTCTGGTCTTTAAGTTCGTCTGGTATTCCCAAAAACACTTTAAGCCTTTTGTACGCGTACTTACCTTTTGGTTTCTTGTATGGGAGCATGCCTCTCACTGTCCTTCTGACTATTCTGTCCGGTCTCCTATAGTGAAAGGGTCCCATTTTTGGGCTTCCTACGTCTAGAAACTCTTTGGCTTCCCTTGTCTTGCTTTTTCTTCTCCCGGAAAGTACAGCCTTTTCAGCATTTACAATTGCTATTTCTTCACCATTTAGCAATCGTTTGGCAATCATGCTTGCCATTCTGCCTAGGACAAGTCCTTCCACATTTATTATGGTCACCGGTTTGGTTGTTGTCGACATTTTCTCACCCGACGATTTTGACATTTGAGCCTTTAGGATTCTTCTTAATCAAATCGAAGAAAGACAGGCATTTGCCGTTCGCCGCCTTTATTTTTTCCTTTGCCTTTTTGGAGAAGGCGAAGGATGCAACCGTTATTGGATGTTTTATTTCGCCTGAACCCAAGACCTTGCCTGGAACAACTGCTGTTTCGTTTTTTTGTGTATATCTGTTCAATCGGCTTAGGTTTACAGTTACGCGTTTTCGGCTCGGTTTGGCTAAGCTTTCAGCGATGTCTCGCCAGATTTTGGCCTTGTTTTCTCTGCTTTGTCCTTGTAGGAAGTGAATAAGCTCTATGAGTTCTGGATTGGTCTTTTTAACTTTCTTCACTTGTTATCACCTTGATTTGATCTTCGAAATTGTTTAGTTGCTCATCTAAGATTTTGATTGCTTCCGTCATGATTCTCTCTGGAGGAAGAGCACCTGTAGATTCCAGACCGAATATGAATGTGTTTTCTTCCCATCCAATTTTTATTGCTTGAGGATTTTGTGGGCAGGCATCAACACAGTCTTGGCATAGGGTACATCCTATTAAATTGCGGACTTCTATCTTGTTGTCGGTCTTGGCTAGAACTTTTCTTGGACAGGCTTCGACACATTTTTCGCATACGTCACAAGTTTTGGTAGAAATCTCTATTCTTGGGAAATACTTGTATGTGCACATTGAAACCGGCTGCCATTTTGCGTGATCTTTTCCTCTTCCAAGTCTTGCGTACGCCTCAAGTCTCAATCTCTGCTCCTTCGCTAGTTTTATTATTGGAATTTTGTCGTTTACTGGTACTATGTCTGGGTTTTCAGATGTCAACTCTCCTGAATAGATCGTTCTTGTTCCTTCTTTTGCTTCTGCGTCTAATGTAAGTGTCACCCTGCAAAGGTTGCAGCCGAATTCACTTTTGCATGGACATTTTTCAGGTAAGTTGTAACTATCTAGGTCGGTCTTGAGGGGGATAAGTCCAAGCCTGTGGACTATCATCTCGTCTTGTAATATAGAAGAGTTTTCGATTACTACAACTTCGTCTATGGCCATGCTTGGAACTTCAGAAATGACTATTCTCCTTAGGCCGTTCATGAGGGGAACATCAACTCCCCGAACGAGTAAACGAATGTTTTTATCGTCTTTTTCAAGCACTTCTATTTCCACTAGTTTGGACACTCCGTAATGGTCTATGGTAATGGTTGTGCCGTTCAATAGAACACTGGTGCATTATTTCAATTTTTCTATTAGTAGAATAGCAACAAGAGTTTGCTAGACTCTTCTTCCTCTCCTGCCGCCAGGTCTTCGTGTGCCGTCGTGTGGAATGGGTGTTACTTCTTCGATGCGTTCTATGCGGAAACCTGCCCTCGCTAGGGCTCTTATGGCTGCTTGTGCGCCTGGACCTGGGGTGCGTGGGCCTGATCCTCCGGGAGCTCTCACTTTGATGTGTATTGCTGTTATGCCCTTGTCTCTGGCTATTTCAGCTGCGGCTGAGGCTGCGCGCATGGCTGCGTATGGCGAAGATTCCATTCTGTCTGCCTTAACGAACATTCCTCCAGATGTTCTGGCTATTGTTTCTGCACCCGAAATGTCCGTTATGTGGACTAATGTGTTATTGTAGGAGCTGTAGATGTGAACGACTGCCCATCTTTCGTTTTTTTTACTTGTGCTGCTCATTGTTCCTTTTTCCCTCAGCTTGGCCTGGTTTCGTTTATGTTGCGGCCGGGACTGCTATTGTTTGGCGTAGAGGGTGATTTGGATTTGCAAGTGGGCTTTGAGATGTGTATGCTATTTGTTTTTCTTCTTCTGTCGTTACAAGGTAGCTTGGGACTGTGACTCGTTGGTTTCTGATGGCTATGTGTCCATGAGTTATTAGTTGTCGAGCTTGGTAGATTGTTTTGGTTAAGCCTTTGCGGAAAATAATTGTTTGCAGTCTGCGTTCGAGGATGTCTCCTATTGTCAAGTCCAAAACGTTATCTAAAGCTGCGGTTTCGTGGAGGACTCCAAGTTTTTTCAATCGGGCGAGAAGTTCGTCTTCCATTTTTTTGCGTTCGTCAGGTGTTTTGCCTATTAGGGAACGGGCTATGCCCCTGAATTTTGATAGCATTGTTTCGTGTCGCCATAACTCATGTTTGTTTCGAAGGCCGTACTGTCCTAGAAGTTTGAGTTCCTCCTGCAGAACATCAGTTCGCCATGGGAAGCGTGGGGTTTCATATTTTTTTCTTTGTTTTCTAGGGTCGCCCATTGTTACCTACCTTCGGTTACTGGTCTAATGAAGGCTTTCTTTTTGACTCCGAGAGCTTTTCCTGCTCTTCCGGTGGTTTTGGTTCTTTGCCCGCGGACTTTTAATCCATAGGCGTGGCGATAACCTCGCCATGATTTTGCTTCTTTCAGTTTTTCTATGTCCATTTTTGTTCTTAGGACGAGCTCTGCGCTGATCAGGTGTGTGTCTTTTCCGGTTTCTAGGTCTTTCCTTCTGTTTAGAAGCCAGTTCGGTAGTCCGTGCCTTGTTGGTTCCTTAATTATTTCTTCTATTTTTTCGACTTCGGCTTCTGTTAGGAAACCTGCTCGTGTGTCTGGATTTATGCCGGTTTTTTTAAGCATCGCGTTTGCAAGGTTTAGGCTTATTCCTTTGATTTTGGTTAGCGCGTAGGATGCTTTTAGTGTGCCATCTACGTCGGTGTCTGTTATTCGAAGTATGTGGCTGAATTCTTTTGACATTTATTGCCATCCATGTTTGCTTGAAGCTATCTACGAAATGAGCCGTACTTTATTTAAACTTTCCTTTAAACGATATGTCAACTTGTTTGGCGCATCACATGTGTATGAGGATGCGCAATATTTTGACAGAAATGTTCCCGCAGGGAATGTTATAAAAATGGAGGTTAGGCTTGCTTATTTGTCTTAATGTTCTTCCGAAAAAGGAAATAGTGTCGAAAAAATAACTCATAAATCCCTAGAAATAAGTCATAAATCGTAATATAG
>CAZADP010000021.1:0-11511 GCA_964483905.1 uncultured Candidatus Bathyarchaeia archaeon
AGACTCAACTGGCATGCAATGCTCGGCAGGATCAACGCGCCTTTCAGCTCAATTGAGGCTAACTTATCTATCTTGTCAAACGCCATGATCTTCTTTATTTCACCCGCTGCAATTTCTGCGACACTGCATAAGTCTATTGGGGAAGAAAGCAAACATGCAAGGTCAATGTAATATGGGCTCAAAGCTCCGGATTTAATTCTAAAACCACCAAACTTCAAACAACCAGACCTGTAAAGAGCATCAGCAACTCTAGCCGTAGCACCCGACATGCCAAATCCCCGAATTGATTATACACTTGCAAATTTAACAATTGCCCAAACCACTTTCAAACCACAAATATGTTTGGGGACGACTTTTGGGTTGTTGGTTTTACATGTGATCATGTGACTGAAAGATTGACGCCGTTAGAGCTTATGATACCATAGGAAAAGAGGGTGTAGAGTATACCTGCTCCAGGTTTTCTGCAATGAATTTCTAACCCAAACCAAAATCCCAAAAGCGAATTCAACACTTTTATTTTCTATTCAACACAAAAGAAGATGTGATAATAGTGTTCAAAGTTGTGTCTTTTGATGTAGTCGGCACACTGGTGGATTTTTATTATGAAGATTATGTTTGGAAGGAAGCAATTCCTCAATTATACGCCAGAAGAAGAGGCGTCAGCTTGGGAGAGGCAAAGAATTATGTTCTGAAGGAGTATGACCGCATAGGCAGCAATGATATCCGATGGTATTTACCCGAATACTGGTTTGAACGCTTCAATTTTGACGAAGATTCATTGGAGATTTTTAGATCGCATGCCGATAAAGTGAGATTTTACCCGGAAGTGCCGTCAGTTCTTGGCAATTTGAGCCAAAAATATGATTTGATCATTCTTAGCGGAGCTACGAGGAATGTTATCGAGATCATGATAGAGAAGTTCAAACATTATTTCAAACGTGTTTATTCTTCAGTGTCGGATCGTATGGAAGTTAGGAAGACACCTCATTTATATGAAATGGTCTGTAAGATTTTGGAAATCGAACCTTGTGCCGTTGTGCATGTAGGCGATGAATGGTATTCTGACTTCATCTCCCCAAGAAGAATCGGCATCAAGAGCTTCTATTTAGATAGAACCCGCGAAAAGAGCGGAAGATTCGTAATAAACGATTTGAGGAAACTGGAAGACCGTTTGGCTATGCTGTAAGCGATTAGTGACTACCTCTTGAGCAGTCACGGAGCATGTCCAGAACAATTCAACATACCTGTCTAAAAGATGCAAAGAGAGTAGTAGCTAATTGAGGTCGTTAGAAGCATGGGCTCCAGCCTATTTGGAGCCTATTAGAGATTCATTGGATGAGGACAGACGGGGCTACTTCCCTAGACTTGCGTCCGAAAACGCGCAAGAAAAGGTATAGGTATCCTATGTTGGTTATGACTATCTGAAAAGCACACGGTAACGTTTATAACTCATTGTTCTCATTCCTAAAAGACGCGAAGCGGGAAAAGCGATGGGTCATAGAAAAACGCATGCGCCAAGACATGGTTCGCTCGCTTATTTACCTAGGAAACGTGCTAAGCGTTTGTTAGCTAGAATCCGCTACTGGCCAAAAATAGAAGCGGACACGCCTAGGCTTCTAGGTTTTACTGGTTATAAGGCTGGTATGACCCACGTATTTGCAATAGAAGATAGAAAACGCTCACCAAATTATGGCAAGGAGGTCATTCGTTCAGCAACGGCGTTAGAAACGCCTCCGATGCTCATATGTGCCGTAAGAGCCTATAAGAAAAGTCCTTACGGTCTCAACTGCTTAACGGAAGCTTGGATGAAAGACCCACCAGGCGACCTTGAAAGAGTATTTACGATCCCTGAAAACTTCAACATGGAAGAAAACCTAAAGAGAATCCAAGAAAATTTGGACAAAGTGGCGAAAATCCGTGTTATCGCAATAACGCAACCGAAACAAACCAGTGTGCCAAAGAAAAAGCCAGATGTGACAGAAATAGAGATGGGTGGAGGCACAGTTCAGCAGCAATTTGAATATGCAAAAGGCCTGATAGGAAAAACAGTGACACCTACAGAGATATTCAAGGAAGGCCAATACCTAGATGTGGTAGGTATATCCATAGGAAAAGGCTTCCAAGGACCAGTGAAACGCTGGGGAGTAACAAAACTCCAGCACAAAGGGAGAAAAACAAAGAGAGGTATAGCAACCCTAGGTCCATGGAAACCAGCCCATGTGCTATACAGCGTTCCAAGAGCCGGACAGATGGGCTTTCATCAAAGAACAGAATACAACAAGCGCATCCTAAAAGTCGGCAAAGACGGAAAAGAAATAACACCAAAAGGTGGATTCTTGAGGTATGGCATAGTCCAAGGACCCTACATGCTTCTAGACGGAAGCATATCAGGCCCAGAAAAACGGCCGATACGACTGCGTTATCCTGCGCGTCCACCGAAACACATAGCAGAAGAACCACCTCAAGTCACTTACATATCCCTCAAATCTCCTCAAGGCAAATAAACGGTGAAAATAATGGCAAAGAAAACAGCAAAGATCTTCAACCTCGAGGGAAAACCAATAGGAAAAATAAATCTTCCACCAATTTTTGGAACGCCGCTGAGACCAGACGTCATAAAACGAGCCGTTCTTGCAATACAATCAAACAGATTTCAACCGCAAGGCAGAGACCCCATGGCTGGAAAAAGAACAACGGCAGAGTCCAGAGGTGTAGGCCTAGGAATATCTAGGGTTCCCAGAACAAAGGGACCGGCAGGAAGAGCTGCCTTGGCTCCTGGAACGGTAGGCGGAAGAGTAGCGCATCCACCAACTTCTGAAAAGAATATTGTTAAACGTATCCCAAAGAAGGAAAAACATCTCGCTCTACTTTCGGCAATAGCTGCTACGGCATCTAAAGAGGTGGTGGCCTCAAGAGGCCACTCAATTGAGGATGTTCTATCGATCCCGCTAATAGTTGCAGATGATTTAGAAGAGTTGAAGAAAACCAAAGAGGTTGAAGAAACCCTAATACACTTGGGCGTCTTGTCAGACATTTACAGGGTGAGAGAAAGTAGAAAAATCCGGGCTGGAAAAGGTAAACGGAGAGGGAGAAGAATAAAGCAGGCTGTAGGCCCCCTGATAGTTTTGGCTGAGAACAAGGGAGTAATGGAAGCCGCAAGAAACATACCAGGTGTGGGCATCGTCACCGTTAACAGTTTGAATGCCGAAATACTTGCTCCAGGCGCACATCCTGGAAGGTTAACAATATGGACAGAGGGTGCAATCAAAAAGCTCAGCGAGCTTAATAGCGAGGGAGAGAGAGCATAATGGATCCCTATGATGTTATACTCTATCCGTTAATGACTGAAGCCGCGAGTCTGATGATAGAAAAAGAAAACAAATTGGTCTTCGCCGTGAGTTTGAAGGCAAACAAAGGCGATGTGAAAAAGGCAGTTGAGGAACTCTACGAGGTGAGAGTTGAAAAAGTCAACCTCTTAACCACGCCCCAAGGAGAAAAGAAAGCCTTTGTCAGACTTCACCCGGACTATAAAGCCACTGACGTCGCAATCAAACTTGGCATATTATAAGTCATGGGAAGGAATGAGTCATGGGAAAAAGAATTCGAGCTCAAAGACGCGGACGTGGTGGACCCACTTTTAGGGCTTCAACTCACAAGAGAGTAGCCCCCTCACAATATCCACCAACAATGATTAAAAAAGAATATTTTGAAACCGCAACCAAAGGTGTTATTGAAGAGCTTGTTCATGACCCTGGACGGGGAGCACCGCTCGCCCTGATAAGATTTGAGAACGGAGAAACATGCTACACCGTTGTCCCTGAGGGAGTTTATGTCGGTCAGCAAATTCAGATGGGTGGAAAAGCCTTGGCTGAAGTGGGTAATATCATTCCAATAGGAAAAATCCCTGAGGGTACCATGGTATTCAACATAGAACTTCGCCCGGGAGACGGCGGCAAAATCGCAAAATCATCGGGAACATACGCAACAATTGGGGCACACACAGCCCAAGGAACGATGGTCAAGCTTCCGTCAGGCAATACCAAGTATATCAATGATCATTGCATGGCAACGGTAGGAGTGGCTTCAGGAGCTGGAAGAACAGAGAAGCCCTTCTTGAAGGCTGGTGAAAAATTTCATCTGATGAAGGCGAAGGGACATAAATACCCAAGAACCCGGGGTCGAGCAATGGTTGCAGCCGTGCATCCATATGGCAGTAGCAAAAGAAGCGCGCGAAAAGTAACGACAACTTCGCATGGCGCTCCACCAGGGCAAAAAGTCGGATTAATTGCAGCTAGGGGTACCGGACGGAAAAAGAAAAGGAGAGCCCAATAGCGTCATAACAGAAGGTTTATAGCATTTAACGCCACCATTAGGGTGAGGGAAAATGCCAAGGGAATTTACATACCGCGGATATACGCTTAACCAACTGCAGGCCATATCAATGGACGAATTCATTAATTTACTCCCTTCAAGGCAGAGAAGAAGTCTTCATCGTGGCTTGACGCCGCAGCAGAGGATACTGCTTGAAAAAATAAGAAAAGCAAAAGAAGCCCTTAGAACTGGAAGCAACGTAGTGGTCAAAACACATGTGCGAGACATGATCGTATTGCCAGAAATGGTTGGCATGAAACTCCTTATCCACAACGGCAAGGATTTCGTTCAGGTGGAAATAAAACCAGAAATGATTGGCCAATACCTAGGCGAATTTGCAATCACAAATAAACCAGTAAAACACGGGACTCCTGGTATCGGCGCCTCTCGTTCTTCAATGTACGTTCCATTGAAATAGTTCGTCATTTGCAGTTTTAGGCCCTGTAGTTTAAGTCTGAAGGCTTTTTGCCTGGCGGCTTAGCCTCTGGTATTTGTGGCAGCGGAATAGGAGGTGGAATATTTAACGCTCTGGATATCACTATGGATTCTATGAAAACGACATTGGATATTGACTGTACTATGACTGGTGGCGGAGGCTTCTTCTCCTCGTATTCTCTGTAAACCTTTTCAATTTCACTCTTATCGCCTGCCACGTATGCTCTTCCTTTCAGGCTTATCTGTGCTATCGACGGGTTATAATTAATCGTCAATACAAAGGGAACTTCCAACGAGCTTTCCGATCGCTTCTCCATCCCTACTAGATTGAGGTTCGTGTTTATTTGAATCGGTGGAATAGATTTTGTAATATCCCAAAACCTGTCAGCTGAGACATTAGTTATGGAGACGTTCACCCTAATCATTCAAATCCATCGAAAACATCAAGACACCGCGTAATTTAAAGGTGTTCATTTTTCAGCAGGTTTGTATCGTGTAAAACCGCAGTGCCCACAAGTATATCTGTCGCCATGGTCAGCCATAAAATATCCTTGCCCGCAACGTTCGCATGTTGGGCGTAGCCTTACAACTTTATCGTTTTCTATTTTATATAACGTGAAAACACTTTTTTCTTGCTTCTTTTTCTTCTCAGGTTTCGCCGCTTTTTCAACCTTTTCTGTTTTCTCTTTCGGCACTTCTTCTACTTCTGAAGACATTTTCTACTCCTTTCCTTCTTCTCTGGGTTTTTCAGGTGGAACATTTCTTTTGATGATGTAATCAGGTTCAATGAGTTTTGCTTGTTCAATGGAATCGTAAACGTTTGCCGCTCCAACTGTTGTCTGCATTCCGGTCTTGGTTTCTAGTTTTTTGACAAAAACTAAATTTGCATCTATTTTTAATGCGTTGGCAACTGCTTTTCTAATTTCTAGCCTCGGTGGCGTGCTACCTGCTTGGTCATGTTCCACTTGAAAGCGTATTTCCCTTCGTTTCAGCAATGGATTTTCCTTCCTTGATACTATTTTAACTTCCATAGGATATTCCTCGCACGTGCTGTTGACTTGATACAATATCCTATTATTTAGTTTTTCGAGCAGTTTCCATGGCTTTAAGGATTCCAGCAACTTCTGCCTTTTTCTCTGATGTGGCTTTAACAATAACGATGCCTTCGTAGGGCTGTCCATATATCACAAAGGAGTTTTTAGGTGCGTACAAGACGGCGGCTAGCGCGAGTAGGTCTTCTTCCCCATCAACAACTATTTTGACACGGTTATAACTTTTCAACGCTTCTTCGATTGCGGCTCGAGCTTCCTCTGTTATTGTTCCTGCGGGATTTTTGACATAGATTGATCTTTCAGCTGTGAGAGTAATTGGCTGTATGCCTTTTCTCATAACTATGTTATCTATTATGGTTAGTTGAGGAAATATGCGGTTCTTCACAAGGTTTTTGGAGACGGTGTCTCCAACAGAGATTATAATTGGTGGTTTTTCGTTGTCTACAATGTCCTTTAACCTCTTCATTGTTTCAGCAAATGAGCCTTGAATTAGTGTGCCGATCGGTTTCTTAAGTCTTCTACGAAGGTCTGGTGTAAGACTGTATGAAACTGTCATTATCTAACCTTTAATGCGTAGCGTCCTTTCTCTTTGATGTTCATGGCTTTCGCGATGGCTGACCTTTCAGGGTCAAAAACTATCACTAATCCGCTAAAATCGTCGCTTAAAGTTGTTGCTCTACATCTTGGGCAGACGTTCTGTCTTGTTATGAAGTGGCATGTTGAACAAGCTTTTTCACTCATCTATTGGCCCTTCATTTCTGCACCGCTTCCTTTTTCTCTGTTGGCTTTTTCTCCACTGTTTGTTTTGTTTTTTGCAGTTCTTGTTCAATCCACTCTAGCTTACCAAGGAAGGGCTGCCTGGCGGTCACACCTATTTTTCCAGAGCTTCCAGCCTTACCAAGTGAAACTGCTGTTATTCGAACACGAACCTGGTCTCCGCTCGTCAGCTTCTTTTTCGTTTCCTTCCCCAATAGTACACCTTGCTTTTCGTCGTAAGAAATGAAGTCATCAATAAGTTGTGAGACGTGAAGCAAAGCGTCAACAGGTCCTATGCGTACAAAGGCTCCAAAATCCGCTATCTCTACAACCTCTCCTTCCACTACTTCCTGAATTTTAGGTAAGAACGTTAATAGAGCGAATGTTACCTTATGGTAGGTAGCTCCATCCCCTGGAATTATTTTTCCAACAGGGCTCACTTTCACATCGGTTACAGCTATAACGTAGCCCAGTTCCTCATCGACAACCCCTTCATGTTTTGCCTTAACCTGCTGATGCCCAACTGACTCAAGGGGTTTACCAAATGTTTCAGGTGGGATGCGAATTGTGTCTTCAAGAGTGATGAGTTTAAACATTAATCATATCATCCCTTCAACTTCTAGGCGTGACTTTTGCCTCACATAAATGACTGGCACATTTATATTTCTTAGCCTCTTTCTAAGTTCCCTATCATTTGTGAACACTGGCCAATTCCATTCACGCGCTGTCTGAATGATTGCGTCGTCTGCAGAACCTGCAGTTTTCTCGTCGGTCTCAAAAATGATGCAGTTTTCGGCCAGTTTCAAAGCATAAGCGGCGGTTTTGCGCATTTTCGGTGATCCTTCCTGTGCAAGTCTTTCAAGTTCTCGCTTGACTGGTGAGAGAAGAACTAACTCGAAGTTCTTGTTCAATAGTTTTTTTAGTTCTTTGAAAATGTCGATTTTGAATTGAAGCGGGACAAACAAGGCGTTCGAATCTAAAATTATTTTCAAAGCGTTGCTTGCATGCTTAGGTTCTGCCGTCATGCTATTGCATCATTCCGTATCCTATAAGTCTCCATCTACCTGCTATCTTGCGGCTTATAGCTACTCTTGAACCCACTTGTGTACAAACTGGTCTGGTAAGCTTAACTGCTGCTGTGTCCTTTTTCAGTGATTCAACCTTTCCTACGGTTATTGCAGCGCCTACGTGCAACAGTAAGGTTTCGCCAATGTTGATTCTTTCAACTTTGATGAGTTCTTTTGTTCCAACTGCCCGTTCAAGGATTTGTGTTTCTAGGGTTAGTTCTGACAGTGTTGGTGGTAGCATACCTGATTTTCCAGTTATGTTTCCAGTTAATCCATCTGCCTTTGAGAACGATGGGTCCAAGAGTGTTCCTATCCCTACTAGTCCGCCGCAATGTGCCTCTTTTACGTCTCTTCCACTTGCATGCAAGCTTACTATTTCGCTGAACAGGGGGTTGTGAGTAGTTTTGCCTTCTCTTTCTGCGCTCATTCCTGGTCGGATCTCTATCTCTTCCCCAACCATGATCCGACCTTGCAGTATTGTGCCTCCAATTACCCCTCCTTCTAGCTTTTCAACTGGAGTGCCGGGTTTGTTGACATCGAAGGAGCGAATCACATACATGAGCGGGGGTTTTGTCTCGTCCCTTTTTGGTGTTGGTATCAATTCTTCCATAGCTTGAATGAGAATGTCAATATTCACGCTGCGCTGTGCCGAGACAGGGATAACGGGCGCGTTTTCAGCAATTGTCCCTTTGACAAAGTTTTTGATCTCTTCGTAGCTTTTGCGTGCTCTTCCTTCGTTGACAATATCAATCTTGTTCTGCACGATAACAATATTCTTTATACCAATAATTTCTGCTGCCGCCAAGTGTTCTCTTGTTTGCGGTTGGGGACATGGTTCATCAGCCGCTATTACGAGTATGGCTCCATCCATTATTGCTGCTCCTGAGAGCATCGTGGCCATCAGCGCTTCGTGGCCTGGTGCATCTACGAAACTGATTCCTCGGACAAAAGTAGCTTTTGAACCACAATTCGGACAAACGGACTGTGTGGAATAGTTTTGGGGTGGTTCACATTTGGGACATTTGTAAACTGGCATATCAGCATAACCTAACTTTATGGTGATTCCCCTTTTCAACTCCTCGCTATGCCTTGAAGCCCAAACGCCAGTTAACGCCTGCACTAACGTTGTTTTGCCGTGGTCAACATGGCCCATGGTACCTATGTTTACTTCAGGTTGCTTTGGCAGAGCTTTACTTTTTTCGCTGCTCATTTCTTATTTTCCCATAAATATCTGAGAATATTGAAGGATTGAATGTGCGAGTTAATAAATGTTAAGTCTCTTGTCAAGCGCTACTTGTTGTTTGTTCTTCTGACCCTGCTTCTTTTTTTGTAGTCTCTTCCTTCTTTTCTTTTGCTTTCTTGCTCTCTTTTTGTACCTTCGGTTTTTCCAGGATTTTCATGTTTATCTGCACAATCTCGTCCGTTACCACATTGCCCCGGACTGTTTTGCGCCTTCTCATTCCGTAGTCTTGGGGGTTAAAGCCTACCCCTCCGCTTAGCACCACTTTTCGACGAACGCCGCCGTGAACGTCAGGTCTCATAGGAAAACCATCCTTGTCTGAACCGCCAGTTATTTGCACTTTATGCCCTGGCAAATCGACTATTGAACCATCAATTACTTCACCCGTTTTTCTTCCGATTAACGGCACGGCTCGTGCTTCTTCAACCTCAATAATCCTTGAAGTTCCAGCTCCAGGGTCTGATACTATTATTTTGAACTTGGCCATTGGTGATAAGTCTCCAATAGTGTTATGAAAGTCAAATATCTCTCTATTAAGGATTTATGAAAACCTAGCAGATTCCGGAGTCAAAAATTAAGGTTCAGTAGGTAAAAGCTTTAATTCCACCTTGAAGTCGTTCTGTGGCTATGTGGCGGCTAGGGTTCTTCTTCCACGAAATGGCTTTCGGTTTGCTATCGGTTTTCTTGCCATTATATGTAATATCTATAGGGGGGTCGTTGGTCGATGTAGGGATAATGTCGGCTAGCGCCCTATTCCTAGTAATTCCATCCTCCTACTTTTGGGGCTATGTATGCGACCGAACAAGACGCTACAAACGTTACATTCTCCTCTCATTTTTTGCATTAACCATCATCCTTTACTTTTTCACTGCTATAACGAGTGTAGGTTTATTGATAATTCTCTACGCGTTGATGTCCGTATTTCATGTGGCTCATGATCCACCAAAAAATGTTCTCATAGCTGAATTATACTCCCGTGAAGAATGGGAAAAGACGTTTGCGTTTTATGAAGGCTTCACCGAAACTGGCTTGCTTATTGGATTGCTTCTAGGGTTTCTCATGTCAACGTATGGATTTGGCGCAGCATCAATCTTACTGTTATGCAGTATCCTGAATCTAGTTGCTTTTTTAACATCCCTAATCTTAGTAACAGATCCGCTTCTTATTTTTGAAAGACGTTTAGTAAGCATAGAGAAGACAATAGACTTTGCATACAGAGGCATAACATTGTTGACTAAAATCTGGAATGGGTTTTCGGTAAACGAAAGACTAAGGAAGGAAAATCTACGAGCTTTCTGTAGCGGCCTGGTTCTCTTTTCATTGGCTTCAAGCATACTTTTCACGCCGCTACCTGTTTTTATTTCCGGCTTGGCCAAAGCTTCCGCTCTTCCTACGAGCATTGTTTTCGCGATATACTTGTTAAACTCCTTTGGAGGGGTCATGGGCTACTTTCTAGCAGGTAACAGATCACGGCGGTTGGCAGAGAAGGCTCACATATGCAGAATTGCTATACTTCGAAGCGGCCTTGCATTCCTCTTAATTGCAGTTGTGCAGATGCCTACTTACAATCTACTGTTGGCAACGACAATTTTGATGCTGATGGGTTTCGCGTATGCCTTGTTTCTCGTTTACACACTTTCCTTGTCCATGGAGCTCATACCCTCAGGAAAGGCAGGTCTATTCAACGTTCTGGTGGGCATTGGTGGAGCGTGTGGTTCATTCATTGGTCCTTCCTTGGCTCAGGCATTAGGGTTTACATACGTGTTCCTGACAGCAAGCATAATTTTCTTCTTAGCCTACATAGCTTTCAAGATTTTCATGTAATCTGAGAAATATGGGAAGCTCCTTTGAACTATAGCGCATTCCTTTATTCCACGTGTACTCTGAACAAGTCCACATCTTCTCGCATGCTAGGTGTTAACTCGAGAAATTCTCTCACTGCACGTTCTATATCTTTTGATTGTGTTACATATCTTCCGATAACGATTATGTCTGCACCTTTTTCTAGAGCTTCTTTTGCTGTCTCTGGTACTATTCCGCCTGCCACAGCAACTAAAAATCGTCTATCTCCGAAGGTTTGCCGCATTTCTTGTATCAAGTCTAACCCCATTGTTCTTCCAGTTTCTTCGTCTATTCCCCTGTGCAAAATAACTATATCTGGAAATTCCTTGATGCTCTTGAGCTTCTTGATCGGGTCTTCGACGTTCAGCATATCCACTACTGCGTAGATTCCAAGTCTCTTCGCTTCGTGAATGAAGGAGTCAAGCGTTTCAGCAGAAGCCAGTCCAGCAGCAACAACAGCGTCTGCTGTTTCTTCATAAGCGAGGTCAACCTCGACTTTTCCGACATCTAAGGTTTTCAAGTCTGCAACTATGAATACTTCTTTAATGATCTGCCTCAGTTCGTTGATCACTTTTGTTCCGTACCGTTTAAGGAGGGGGGTTCCAACCTCAAGTATGATTCTGTCGCTACCAGGAATTTGCGCCATAATCTTCTTTGTTCTTTCGAGCTCCGGTATGTCTAGAGAAATCTGCAGATAAGGTGGTCTCCATAAGCGTGGCACTCTGAATCCCATTATTGGGTGCTTGGC
>CAZADP010000022.1:0-11307 GCA_964483905.1 uncultured Candidatus Bathyarchaeia archaeon
GTCAAAGTTAGAATTATGTCGGTAGGTGAAAAGTTCGCCGTCGCGGAAAGAATTGCGTAGACGGAAGAATTGAATTGAAAATAAGAGAATTAAGAAATGGAATGAAACGCGTCAGTGTTGAAGCCAAAGTCGTAGAGAAGTCGGATCCGCGAGAAGTTCTGTCTAGATTCAAAGACGAAACATACAAGGTAGCGACAGCAGTAATTGCTGACGAGACAGGGACAGTGAAACTGACATTATGGAATGACCAGATCAACAAAGTTAACGTCAACGACAAGGTCAAAGTTGAAAACGGTTACGTAACAAGCTTCAAAGGAGAAATTCAGTTAAACTTGGGAAAATACGGAATGCTAACAGTTGAGTAAACGCGCGGAATAAGATTTTATTAAGGAGATGAGAGGTGAGACGAATGGAAGAAGAAAGAAGAGGCTTCGGCGCAAGAAGAGGATTCAGGGGAAGAAGCACATTTCCTCCAAAACCAGTTGAGATGGGAAAAGAATACGAAGTTGACGTTCAAGAGACAAGCCGAAGGGGAGAGGGTATAGCCAGAATACAGGGCCTAGTGACCTTTATTCCCAACACGAAGCCTGGTGACCATGTCAAGATAAGGATAACAAGGATAAGCAGAAGATTTGCTGAAGCTGAAGTTGTAGAAAAGGGAGAAGCCGAAAGAGAACAAGAGTGATCAGGGAAACTAAGCTGAGAAGACAGTGCGTCAGTTTTTGAAACTTTTTTACACTACTGAGTTTTATAGAGCACGTTATTTCTTTTTGAAAAAGAGCCAGTTTTTCTGACCCTTGAATCTGACAAGTACATAAATGCCTTTTAGCTTGTTGCCGTCGATTTCTACGATGAGCTTGTCTTCTTTCTGTTCTATCAATCTGTAGGTGCCTTTATCCCAAATCTCCACTGTGCCTGCGCCATATTCGCCTTCTGGAATTGTGCCTTCAAAATTTGCATATTCGATTGGATGGTCTTCTACTTGGACAGCTAGCCTTCGAACACCGAAAGCTATCGGTGGTTCTTTAGGAATTGCCCAGCTTTTTAATACGCCGTTCATCTCTAGACGAAGGTCATAATGGAGATGAGTGGCAGAATGTTTCTGAATTACGTAGATGCTTCCTTCATTCATCCCCCTGTCACCTTTTGGCTCCCTTGTTTTTTCGAAGTTTCGTTTCCTCCAATATTCTTTTAAGCTCATTTTTAAACTCTGCCGTTTCACACTGGAATATACTATGTCTATTTTTTAGCTTGGAGGTTATTAGGCTTGGCTCTTTTGTTGTGACTAAGCGGAAAACAATTGTTGCAACAATTAGTTGCGTTGTAGGAGAAGTTGTATGTTCGAAGGGAGGACTTTATGGAGTTATTGATTTGGTACAAGATCATTGATAGAATTGTTTTCTTGTTTTCGATATTGTCATGATTGTTGGGTAAACCTTTAATCTAAATTTGCGCAGAGAGCGAGTGTAAAAATGGTGGTTGGTTTGAGTAAAACTGTGATGGAGTTATGCTTTGACATCAGAGGTCAAGCCGCCATCGTAACTGGCGCTTCTAGTGGATTGGGTGTGACGTTTGCGGAAACTTTAGCTGAGCGGGGAGTAAACCTTGTAATTGCTGCAAGAAGATATGAAAAACTTGTCAAAGTGGCTGAGGACTTGGCCAGCAAATATGGCGTTAAATTGGTTTGTGTGAAAGCGGATGTGAGTCAGGAAGAACAAGTGGTCAATATGGTCAAAACTGCTATGGGCAAGTTTGGATCCGTGGAAATTTTGGTTAATAACGCTGGAATTGGAAGCTTAAGTCCGTCGGTTAGCATGAGCCTTGAAGAATGGAAAAAAGTGATAGATGTTAACTTGACAGGTGTTTTCTTGTGCGCGAGGACTGTTGCGCGTGAAATGATCAGGAAAAAATATGGAAAAATAGTGAACATCGCCTCAATTTATGGAGCTGTAGGCGACATATTTCCAACAGCACCATACTATGCATCTAAAGGAGCGGTCATAAACTTAACAAGGGCCCTAGCCATAGAATGGGCTCCTTACAAGATTAATGTCAATGCCATTGCTCCTGGATTTTTCCCGAGTGAAATGACGGAGCCAGTTTTCAACGATCAAAATGCACTAAAGTATATCCTTTCCAGGACCCCGGTGGGAAGGACAGGGGAACCTTTGGACTTAAAGGCGGCACTTACATACTTGGCTTCTCCAGCCTCTGACTATGTCACTGGACAGACGATATTCGTTGATGGAGGATGGACAGCACTCTAGTGCTGTAGCACAAGTAGCACCGCGCCTTACTTTTCTCTTTTTCTTTTAAGATGTTTTTAGCTCTTCAAAGAATCCTTTAAGATCGGCTGAAGACATGCCGGCTTCATCGCTGATTTTCTGCTTTGCTGGAGGACTACTAAGGTAGAAGGGTATTCTCTGGATAATGCGCTCTTGAAAAGTCGGTATGAGCTCGCTCTTATAGAAGACGCCTATGGGAATCTTATCGCCCCATTCTTGAGCCTTGTCGAGTGCAGCCACTTTCTTTCTGAAATCCTCCGTCAGCTCATGAACGACAGGATCATAGCCGATTTCGTCTAGCTTATATAGTCTAGACTGTGGCTTACCGGTTTTAGGATCTATTCTGTCGAGGCCAGCGTACCAGTCTTTCGTGTTTATGTCGTTGTAGGTTGGGCACGGCTGCAATATGTCCACGAAGGCTAGCCCCTTATGTTGAATCGCTTGTTTGATTATTTCCTTCAAATGCTTAGTATCGTAGGCGTAAGCCCTTGCGACAAACGTATAACCAGCCACAATGGCCAGCGCGATTGGGTTCACAGCCTCGTTAATGTTTGGCTTTGGAAGACCCTTAGTTCTCAAGCCGAGTTTGAGCGTTGGCGAAGCTTGTCCTTTTGTTAGTCCGTAGACGCCATTATCGTGCATCACGTAGGTCATGTCCACGTTTCGTCTTCCAGCGTTGACAAAATGTCCCGCGCCTATGCCTAAGCCATCCCCGTCTCCTCCCATGGCTATTACTTCCAGTTCTGGGTTTGCCAACTTTATTCCCTGGGCGAAAGGTAGTGTTCTGCCGTGAAGCGTATGCACTCCATAGGCGTGGACAAAATGGGGTGGCTTGCCTGAGCAGCCTATTCCAGAAACTATCACAACTTGGTGTGGTTCGAGTGCCAGCTCAGCGAGTGCCATCTGTAGGGCTGCTAGTATACCAAAGTCTCCGCAGCCAGGGCACCAATCCACGAAGACGTCCGTTTTGTAATCTGACATCTTAAGAGCCATATGTCAAAACCTGCCTCTTGAGAGCTTTCTCAAGGAGAATGAGCTTTAGAGAATCATACACTTCAGTGGTTGTCATTGGTCGCCCGTTATACTTTAAGATATAAAAGTCCGTGGGAATACCTGCTTTTTCTCTTATTATTCCTCCAAGTTGTCCAGAATAGTTCATTTCAACATCGATTATTTTCTCAGCATTTTGAAGTGTATCGGCGATGTAGTTTGATGGAAGTGGATGCACCATGCGGACTTGCAGGAATCCCAAATTGAAGTCTTCATTTGATAATGTGTGGAGGGCCTCAAGAATTGCGCCTTTTGGCGAGCCCCAGCTTACAATCATGTTTTTCGCGTTTTTGTCCCCGTAGAAGTTGACTTTTTCTTCGCTCGATACTTCCTTGTCAATGGCCTCGAGCTTTTTCATTCGTTTCTCCATCATCAGTGTTCTATTGGTGGGCTCTTCGCTTATGTGGCCAAACTCGTTATGTTCGTCACCTGTATACCAATGAACACCGTTTCTTGTGCCAAGAAAGACGCGTGGAGAGATGCCACTTTCTGTGAACTTGAATCTTTTATACTCTCCTTGGAGCTTAATTTCGTCTAGAATCTCGCCTCGCTGAATTCTAAACTTGCTAGCGTCGAAGATCGGGTATGTTTGGGAACTGTTACCAAGTGCTTTATCAATAAGATGAATGACTGGTAGTTGGTATTTTTCTGCATAGTTGAACGCGGCTGCAGCATCGTAGAAGCATTCTCGAATATCGCCAGACGCGAGTACTATACGTGCAAATTCGCCGTGTCCGGCATGAATGGCGAATCTCAAGTCGTCTTGCCCGTGCCGGGTGGGGAAACCTGTAGACGGAGCTCCCCGCTGATAGTATGTGATTACCACGGGTGCTTCGTTGTTTCCAGCCCAGGCTAAACCTTCAACCATGAGAGAAAAACCTGGTCCAGACGTTGAGGTTGCTGCTCTAGTGCCAGTTAAAGTTGCGGCCGAAGCCATGTTTACGGCGGCGATTTCGTCTTCCGTCTGAACAACAAATACTGCTCCTTTCCCATCATCGGTCTTAGTTTCAATAATTTCATGAGCCTCTAAATACTCGCTTTCATCAGCAGCAGGGGTTATTGGATAATAAGTTTGAATTCGGCATCCGCCTAAAACTTTGCCCAACGCAACTGCTTGATTTCCAGATATGAAAATTCTCTCTTCAGTGGTGTCAATTTTTTTGAGCTTGTGTCCAAGACCATTTGGAAAGGCTTGTTTGGCGTAATCGCAAGTCACATTGAAAGCCAAGATGTTCATGTCCGCAATTCTAGGCTTTTCTGCGAAAATTACCTTGATGGCCTTCTGGACAAGGCTCGCTTCATAACCGAGTAAGCCGAAAGAAATTCCTATTGTTAATACGTTTATCATTCTGGTGATCTTGCTCAGTTGTTCTATCCCGAATTCATTTGCAATCTGTTTTAGGAGTTCCATGTAGGGAATTTGAAAAACATGTATGCCTGCTTTTTCTGCTTCAGTGAGAAGGTCGCTTAAATTGTCTCCCAAACCTTTCTTGTCCAAATATTGACGAAATTCATTTTTGAACTCATATGATAGGGTGGGTATGTTGAAGACTTTTGTGCCGACTTGGTCTTTGTCAACTATTATTCCACCGCCGGAGGCTACTTCGCTTATGTGTCTGACAACAGTTTCCGCGTCGAAAGCTGCGAGCAAGTCCACATTGTTAACGTTGGCCAAAACTTCACGACCTGAAATTCTCAAATGGAAATAACTATGCAATCCCTTGATGTTAGAATGGTATTCTCTTCTTCCGTAGACATAGAGGCCACCGTATCCGCAAGCTCTTCCAAAAATGTTTGCGGCGGAATCTACACCGCTTCCTTGCGGTCCACCTGCCATCCAATTAAATTCTTGAGTTTCCAATTTATTTCACCAACTGATTAGCTTTGGGGGAAAAGGTGATTTTATCCGCCTGTTGCTGTGCCATAGCCTATGCAACATTCGCAGCCGGAAGATTCACCGCAGTATGGACAGACACATTTGCAGTCGTCAATGGGACAGCCGCATCTTTCACAAATGGGCTCTTCTATTTCTTCTGCACCCATTCTCTCAACTCCAGTTATCTGATTGATTTCTTTGGAAAGTTAAATTTTATGCAAGATAGGCAAAAATGAGATTACAGAGAAACTAGGGATGGAGAAAAAATGTGGTTATAAGGGGGACTTCTTTGGCTGGAACGTCTCTGATCTTTCACTTCAGACCTTCAAGCAAAGTTGTGAAAGTGTCGTGATGTTCCTCTTCGTCTTTCAAAATACTCATGAACAGTAGTTCAGTGGTTTGATCTTTCTCTTTCCTTGCTTGTTCTATGATAGCCTTGTATAGTGTTATAGCGTTTTCTTCGTCTTTTATATCTCGCTCTATCATTTCCTTGAGTGTTTTGCCCACGAGTATATCGGTTGGTTTTGTTGTGGGTATATCACCTAGATAGAAAAGCCTTTCTGCAATAGCTTCAGCGTGCTTCATCTCAGTTATGGCTATCTTCTCTAACTCATCCATCACTGCGAAGCCTTTAACTCCGCTCCATTGAACGTGCTGCCACATGTATTGTATCGAAACTTGAAGCTCTCTTGCTATTCCCTTGTTAAGCATTTCCAACAATTCCTTTGAAGCCATATCCTTCTACCTCACAATTTCATATTTATAATGAGCATTATCAATTCTTCTTGTATTAAAATCTATTGTGACAACGCAAAATCTTGAAACCTTCTAAATTATACAATAACTTGGATGGACCCCAAAATCGACTGAGAACTTGGATTTCATATTTTAACCTTTTCACCTCAAAACTATATGCACCTGCACAAAGAAGAGGGCAAAGAATTTGGGCCGCCTGTTAAGGTGAGGCTGCGTTAGTTAAAATTCTTTGTTTGGACCCGCGAGAAGTTATTGAATTCCAAATCAAGAAGAACGTGTCGTGCATCCTCAAAAAGGAGCATCATGTTTTTATTGCTTTGATTGATTTCTTGGGCAGTGAAGCACGTCATGGTTTTATAAGCTATGTTGTACAATCTTAGAGAATGGTGAGGCAAGTGGGTAAGAAAGCTGTAATTATAATTCGTCTTGCTGAGGAGAGCACGGAAACAGCGAATGAAGAGATTGAAAAGGAAATACTAGAGGGGCTTTCCACAGGGGAGCCCAAGATACCATGGTTCAAAAGCTTGGATAGAGTCACGGTTGTGGAAGAAACTTAAATAGGTCTTAAACGCCAATGAAAAGATTCAATACCAATCCTAGAATTTTATCTCTTGAAGTCAAAAATGCCCTTGCGTTTTCTTCCCCTTTTTCAGTCAATGTGTAAACCCTTCTTGTTTTAGTCCTGTCGACTTTGATTAATCCGTTTCTTTCCAAAAAGTAAACATAAGAGTAAACTGCACCCGGGCTCGTCGACACGTTAAACTTGTTGTGGACAAAGGTGATAACGTCGTGACTGTTCATCGAACGTTTTCTCAACTCTAGCAGTAGTACTATGTCCAGAAAATTGTTGAGGATTCTTGTGTGCATTTGATTCAAAATTTCTGATTCCAAGTCAGCCACCGTATATACTTCTAGAAGATAATTACATATATGTTTTATCTTTGTCGACAAATAGTTCTATTTCACGACAAATATAAAGGAGGTGATAGCCTTGAATTGGAAAATAATGATCGGTTCGCATTGGAAGATTGTATTGCTGATGCTTCAGCTTGGCTTGCTTGCAACGGCGATAGCCTCGGGAAAAGTACTCACAGAACCAATAGACAGCCCGTTCCCTCCGTAAAGATTAATAGAATAGCTAGAAGAATCTAAAGTGGCGAGTGTGACATATAAATGCGAAGCAAACTCGACTTTCTTGATGTGAACATCTTAGAGGCCTTGGGAAAAAGCGGACCTAGAAACGTATCAGGAGTTGCAAGGAAGCTAGGCATACCAAGAGGAACTGTGCTGTCCCGAATAAAGCGCATGTCTTCCTCTTTTTACTTAAGACTGAATACAAATGTCTATCACACAAATCTTGGATTGAAAAAGGCTGTGGTTTTTGCAAAAGGAACTCCAGGCTATGAGGATGTGCTCTTCAATTGCATGAAGGTCAACAAGTTTTACATCTACTTAAGCCGATGCTACGGCATGTTTGAAGGTTGCCTTGGAGTTTATGTTGTCCCCAAGGAGTGCACTAACAAGTTTGAACAATTTGTGCGAGAGATCAAAAAGTTTGGGGTAGCCCAGAATGTACAGATTTTTTGGTCGACTTGTTTTCATACAGTTAACCGAACGAGGAACTGGTTTGATCGTGTCTCTGAAGCATGGACTTTTCCATGGGGTAAGTGGATTGAAGAGATTCAAACTGGAGGAAGCGAGCTACCTTATACGCTAATGGACCCTGAAGACTTCCCTATAAAGGCTGATGAAACCGATTTATTCATTCTGAAAGAACTGGAGAAAGATGCGACTATAAGTTTGAGTGCTATAGCCAAAAAACTTGGAATGACTTTGCAGAATGTTCATCACCATTTTAAAATGCATGTTATCAAAGATGGATTGCTTGAGGCTTTTCAAATAGGTATCTTCCCCTATGAAAGAACGATATCTGACATGTTTTTATTTGTCTTTAAATTTGACAACAGCGAAAAAATGGCCAAGTTCGCGTTATCGCTACTGGACAAACCATTTGCGTACACCGTGGGCAAGATACTGGGCGAAAATGCCATAATCGCCTACCTATATCTTCCTAGGTCTGAGTTCAGAAATCTTGTCGAGAATTTGTCAAAACTTATCAGAGCTGGGTTTCTGCAAGCCTATGAATATGTAATTCAAGACTTGGCTCCAGAGAAGTGGTCACGGGAGACAGTACCATATGAATGTTTCAAAGACGGGTCTTGGTTGTACGATCATGACAAATATATGCAAGATTTACACAAAATCGTTGACCAAGTGGTTCAGCATCAGATTAAACGCGTTCATAAATCAGATCAGTACCAAACATGTTTTTTTGAAAATTAATGTGTCTTCTTTTCAAAGGGGCAAACCGTAGATTAAAACCATCTAACGGGTTGTCTTATTAAAGATAAGAAGACTCCACGATAGCTTTTCTTTGAAACTATCCGAAGGGTCAACGTGTTTCGGGGAAAAGTGGAGAAGGAGTTTCGTGAAATGTTTAGCTTCGTCCGCAAGGCCGGAATTAAATACATTGTTTTCTGTAATCAAAGCTGAGGAACGATGAAACTTGCGAGCTGTTTGCGTGCGCGCTATAGTTTGATGGGTTGGCCTTTTGTTTTTTTCTCCTTACAGTCGTCGAATATTTCAACTGCTCGGCGTATGTGAGGAATGGTAATTGAGCCGCCTACAATCAATGCGATATTTAATGCCTCAAAAAACTCGGGCTCTGTAACATTTTCCTGCACGCATCGAATAACGTGATAAGTGATACAGTCATTGCAGCGTAGGACAGTGGAAGCAACAAGGCCAAGCATCTCTTTAGTCTTGACATCCAATGCTCCTTTCTCGTATACACGGCTATCCAACGCAAAGAATCGCTTGATGCTGAGATTGCCGCTTGTTAGAATTCTTGCGTTCATGCGTTCACGATGACGTCTGAACTCTTCAAGAATATCCATAATTATCCGCTGCCTTTCTTTACTGCAGTAACAAGCAAAAATGCTTTTTCCCGGAGTCGAGTCCATGCCGGAGTGGAATGTCACCCACAAGTCCTATTTTCTCATGAGTTGCTGATTAGTGCTAATTCTTATCAACCAATTTCGCATAGATTTCAGTGTGAAGGGCATGCGAAAGACAAAGGTTGAAGAGATTTTTGATAAGTATGCCAAAGGTTATTCTTCTGGTGC
Organism: uncultured Candidatus Bathyarchaeia archaeon; assembly: GCA_964483905.1. GTDB lineage: Archaea > Thermoproteota > Bathyarchaeia > Bathyarchaeales > Bathycorpusculaceae > CAZADP01. The sequence continues at coordinate 9,153 of CAZADP010000022.1, forward strand.
ATTTGCGAAGCCTAGGTATGAGACTGCACGGGCGGCGATGAGTTTTGCAGATGACATTACGTGGCATTTTCTAAGAAAGTATCTCCCAAAAAAGAAGTCTGCAAAAATATTGGATGCAGGCGGCGGAGATGGTTCTTGGGCGCAGAGGCTAGTCGAATTAGGGTATAGAAATATTACGCTGACTGATCTTTCTCAAAAGATGCTTGATGAAGCCCGAAAACGTTTTGCTCAACTCAAGATGAAGCATAATGTAGCATTTATAAAATCTGACATCACAAATATGAAAGAGCTTGAAAACGATTACTTTGATTTTGTCTTCTCCCAGTATGATGCGGTCTCATATTGCCTTAGACCGGCACAAGCTATAAAGGAATTAGCTAGGGTAGCTAAGGGAGGCGCCAACATAGTTGTGACTTTAGACACTAAGTTTAGACGTGTACCTGAACTAATCGAAGCGCGTAGGATGAGAGAAGCAGAGAAACTGCTGAAGACCAACATTTCATATGATTTTGATTTTCCCCAATACAACCTCACTTGGGAAGAACTATCAGACTGCTTCACAAGAGCTAGACTCGAAATTCTTGAAGTTATTGGCGCTCCTGTTTTCTTGCATCAGATTGATGAGCAAACTCTGAAACAGTTGGAAGCAGATCCAAAGATTCGCAAAAGGCTGCTAAAAATGGAATTAGCCCATTGCACAAATAGATCATTGGTGAACTTTGCAGGTCATCTGCAAATAATTGGTAAAAAGAGCTTTGGTACCAAGGAATCTGAGAGCGTCGAACGCCCGTAGCCGTCAAAAGAACTGGAACATTTGTGATGCGGTCACGACAAAACTTTAAGTATCATCATTTTCAACTTGAGCGCGGAGTAAAGTTTGCATGAAGAAGGAGTATGAGTACATTTCTTGCTGTAGCAAATATTATTGTCCCTTGTGCGACTATTTCCGAGGTGGAAAAGTCCAAATGGCGAAAAACCTCCTATATTATGTCGAGAGGTCTGGCTCTTTAAAGCTCATCGCAGAGAGGCAGAACGTGTGCAATTATGATGAGTTTGTTAAGGGCTTAAAATGGCTTGCTTCACAAGACAAACCCTGTAAGGGATGCCGTTTTGGAGGCGGCTGGTCATGGTGGCCAGATTGCCCTGTTCGTGACTGCATTATTCAAAAAGGATTAGACTTCTGTTATCAGTGCTACGACTTTCCATGCAAGAAGTTGAAAGAGGAGCCATTGCTGGCTTACAAAAAAGCCATAGTTGAAGCCAATAGCCAGTTAAAAAGTATGGGCATTGAGAAATATGCGGAGCAGCTCATAGAAAGATTTCGGCAAGCCGTAGCTTCTCAACCTTTCAAGGAAAAAACAGAGACTTAAAATCTCCCAGCTTATTGTGTGTTTTCAAATCTGGATATGTATTTTTGGTGAGTTGCTGGGATTTGCTCCCGGCCCCAGTAGTGAGGTCACTCGTAACCTCCACTTTTTTCTCTGATAGTAGGATACACCCTGGCGGGTTCTGTTAACTCTGAGGGGCTTAAGAAATTTTCGCGCGCTCTTCTGATGATGCTCGGTTTTGAGTGGGGTGAATGGTCGCAGTCACTGTTGATTTTTGCGAACGCTGATTTGCTGGAGAATATTCATCATGTCAAACTCGACCCATTCTTCGACTATCTTACCAGCTTTGATGAGGGCGATGTCTATGTAAGTGATCGTAATTCGCTTTCCGGTTGCAGGAATGCCGCGAAACTCTCCTGTGTGAGTACAATGCATTGTTATGCGACTCGCGACCTTGTCGCCTTCGGCGATTTGGTCTTCCACAATGGCTTGGATGTTAGAGAAAGCCGAAAAAAATACCATCTCATCGCGTTTTCTTTCGTCGAAATTCATTGGTTCTTCTCCTCCTCCAGGGTGAAGAGTGTAGTTGGCGTCTACGAATTCAATTACAGCCTCTATATCTCCAGTTTCATAGGCTTTAAAATAGCGGCGAGCTACCGTCTTATTAAGTTCAGACAACATAGTGTACAAAAATTGCCATTTACTGATATTTATTGATTTCTGGCTGAAATCAGCCGATTTTGACAGTTCAATTGGCTCATCGCGCGCGCCAATAACTAATACCAGAATAAGTCTGCTGGTGTTTGTGGTGGGGTCGCTGGGATTTG
>CAZADP010000023.1:0-11252 GCA_964483905.1 uncultured Candidatus Bathyarchaeia archaeon
TAATTTTCCATTGTTTCCGAATAGAAAATCTCTACTTGAACATGAAGTTTCTACATGTTTATTAAAAAGAAGTAAACCCATTCTGTAAAGACTTTTAAGCTAAAGCCTAAAAATGCGTACGTAACTGGATGGATGAGGTTCATGGAAGAGGATTTGGCTCTTTTTGCTGTGGAGTATGCTTCCAAACTTGGTGCAGACTATGTTGATGCAAGGCTCGAAGAGCATTATAATGAGCTTATAATAGTTTTGGATGGCAAGGTTCAACGCGGGATCATTAATCGTAAAGAGGGGATAGGTATTCGAACGTTGGTTAATGGAGCATGGGGTTTCCAATCAACAACAGGTTTAACAAAAAAAACCATAGAGCAAACCGCTGAAATTGCAGTAAAGATGGCAAAAGCATCAAGCAGACATGTCTCGACATCAGTCAAGCTTTCCCCAACAAAAGCTTTTGATACTTCCTATGAGACTAAAGTGAAAATTGACCTTGAAGACGTAGCCTTTGAGGATAAGTTGAAGCAAATAGTGATTTGGGAGAAAAAACTGCACACTTCCAAGAAAATCGTTCGAGGACTTGCAGAGTATACCGGAATAAAAATTCACAAAATCTTCGTAAACAACGAGGGCGCAAACATTCGTTTTTCTAATTCGTTAACTTGGGTTTTGTTGAAGGCCAATTCTAAGAAAGGCGCGACGACCCAGTTTTATGAAAAAACTGTTGGGCATTCGGGGGGATATGAAATATACCAAGAGAATGACATGGAGAAACTTGGCTCGGAAATTGGACGAAAGGCAGAAAGTCTACTCACCACTAAAGCCGCTAAGACCGAGAAAGATGCCACAGTCATTCTTGACAATGACTATGTCGCTTTGCTTGTTCACGAAATTATTGGACACCCAAGCGAAGCCGATAGGGTTCTCGGACGGGAAGCTGCTTGGGCTGGAACAACATGGTGGGCTGGCAAAATGGGTGAAAAAATAGGCTCAGATAATTTCACTGCCTACGACGATCCAACAACCCCCGGCAATTTGGGCTATTACCTATATGATGATGAGGGCGTGAAGGCGGAGCGGAAAGTGCTTGTCGATAAAGGTGTTCTGAAGGGTCATATGCATAGTCGTGAAACCGCTGCTATTTTCGGTGTTAAGCCAAATGCTGGCATGCGTGCCATTACATTTGAGTATATTCCATTGATACGAATGTCAAACACTTTCTTGGGAGAAGGCGACTGGAAAAAAGAAGAATTGTTTGAAGAAACTAAGCATGGATACTTGATCTCTTGTATGCGGAATCCATCAATCGATGATAAACGCTACAACTGGACAATCAGTGCCCAAGAGGCCTATGAAATCAAAAATGGAGACCTAACGATGCATTTGAGAGACGTAGCCTTAACATCTATTGCACCTAAATTCTTCAAGAGCATAAACGCTGTGACTGAGAAAATCGAGATTGTGCCTTTGCCAGGATGTGGGAAAGGCGACCCCATGCAATCATTATACGTTGGGAATGGTGGCCCATACATTCGTGGGACAGCCACAATTTTGGGGGTCGGATAGCATGACACCCGTCCTAGCGAATTTAGAGGAAGCTGGGGAGAACCTTCTGAAAATTGCTGAGAAGAAGGGACTCGACGAGACTGAGGTCTATTTCGTCTCAAATAACGTCCTCACTATACGCTTGGTGAACAACGCCGTTTTCGAATCCAAAGGCGTACACGATACCGGCGTAGGATTAAGAGTGATTAGAGGCAACAGTTTAGGCTTCAGTTCAACCGCGGACCTTTCTAAAAAATCTTTGGAGAAACTTGTTGATGCTGCTACGTCTGCTGCAAAAGCGAGAAAATTGCCCTTCAAATATTCTTTTCCAAGGCCTGGGAAAATACCAAAGGTTTCTGGAATTTATGATAAGAATTTGGCTGAACTTCCGTCAGAGAGGGCTGTTGAACTTGCTTATGACATGGTAGAAGGTTCATTGGCGCATAACAGGAAAATTAAGGACAACGCTGGAGTGCTAAATATTGTGAATTTTGAGACTTTAACGTTAAATACTCACGGAGTTTCAGCAAAGAACATAGGAACTTTATTTGAAGCCAGTTTATGTGCGACTGCTAGAAGTGACGGAAACGTTTCTGAGGGTTCTGACGCAACTGCAGGGAGAAGCCTAAAAGAGTTGAAACCAAAAGAAATTGGAGAAAAAGCGGCGGATATGGCTGTATCCGGACTGAGATCACAGAGATTAAAGGGAGACACATATACGCTGATTCTGGATCATGAACCGATGCAAGAAGTGCTCAACTACGTCGCCATGCTAATAAGTCCAATGTATGCAAGACGTGACTTTCCGCTCTTCTTGGATAAGCTGGGCAAGAAAGTGGCTAGTCCACAGATAACATTATTTGACGATCCACTTATGCCTAATGGCGTAGGCTCTGAACCAGTGGATGATGAAGGAACTCCATCTAGGAAACAGGTGATAATTGATAACGGCGTTTTAAAGAGCTTCGTTTACGACAGCTTCTACGCAGCTATGGAAAAGAAAAAAACAACTGGAAACGCTGTTCGCGCATCATTTGCCGTTGGCGTAAGTTCCTTTCCGGGCAAGAATTACAATAGCGAGCCAATTCCTGTTCCTAGAAATCCATACATTAAGCCTGGAAAATGGAAGCGAGAAGAAATCTTGGAAGAAACGAAGCATGGCTTGCTTGCTCGTCGTTTCCATTATACTCGATTGACTAATCCAACACGTGGAGATTTCACTAGCGTTTTGAGAATGGGACTTTGCATGGTTAAGAATGGTGAAATAACAGGTGCAGTGGCGAAGTCAAGACTTTTGGATGACTTGCTGAATATTTTGCAGAATGTCGACGCTGTTTCGGACAAGCTAGTTATAGCTGGAAGCTGGGGAAGCTACTGCCATACCCCAGTAATCCGAACAAAAGCGCATGTGACCCCAATAGACTAGATTTTTTACTTTTCTTTGTATTGTTCCAGGTTTTTAGAATACCAAATATAAGTTTATGCTTCCTTGAATCCCAATTTTTTGATGAAGCGTATCCCTGCGGGATTGTTGCTTTCAACGTCCACTATTGCAATGCGTACCCCTTTATCCCTAAATCGCTTTTCCAACTCCTATACAACCTTCGTCCAGCACCGCCTCGTTGCCTCATTTTCTTCACACACACAAAGAAAATGTCCATATGTCCATGGGCTGAAGGGGCGTTTCAAAATTGTTCTTAGGGCGAATCCGACGATTTTCTTTGACTTAGCATCTTCACCTACTAGACATAATTCTGGGTCACCATAGAATAGTGAAAGTAGTTCGTCAACATTCCACGTTCTATAGGTAGATTGCAGACTTGGCGGAGGAAAAATCTTTTCGCCTAAACGCCAAACCTCTGAAAGGTCTTCTGAAATTATCTGTCGAATCTCAACTTGCAGTTTCCTTTTCTCAGAGCGTTTACCGCGTCTTCTTGCCCTTTTCTTGTTTCAGATTGGAAAAAGCAGATATAAGCTTTTGAAAATCTTTCGACAGTGAATATGTCTTTCCGTTGATGGTTGCTACAACAGAATAGAATCTTTGGCTAAGTAGATTATTGGAAGATTCGGGCGAGAGAAGACAAAACTTCTGTTTCTCCTTTGGCAACTGCTAGGAGAATCTTTCTCGCTTCATGTACGTTGGTCACATTTTTGGGTGTTTCTCTTACAAGTTTGGCGATTGTTGTCCATTTCTCTCCTATTTCATGATAACGTTGGCCTATGTCCGTGAGTTTCTCGTTGTTTAATATTTCGCCCGCCTCCTTAAGGAATCTTGAGTAAAGATATCGGAAGAGTCCGCCACCTGTGCCATCTTCCTCCATCATGACGTAGTTGACTTCGTAGAGTTGTCGAAACGCTGCATTTTCTGGAGGAAACAGCTTTGGCCACTTGACTATTTCGCTTGCGAAGTGGTTTATACCTTTCACTCCGAGGTTTTTTATAGGTGGATAAAGCATTGACTTAGCAATTTGGACTACTGCCTTTTTTATTGCAACTTCGACTTGAGTTAGTCTTTCTGGGAACTTGAACGTAAACCACCTGCTTTCTGGGGGGAAAGGCTTGAAGGTTGATGAACGTGCCTCTTCCAGTTCTTTCAGGGTTGCCGTCTGTAAGCCTTCATACATCGTGTCGGCAATGTAGACTATGCCTTTTTCTTCGTCTATGCCGGCAATCACGATTACGTGAGCTCCAAAGTGCGCTTGCTCAGGTAATCCAAGATACTTCAAATACGGCATGTCCACATGAATCATGACTGGGATATTCTCGTTCACAAGATCTTTCAGCGTTCCGTAGGCTCTGGTCTTACTTGATGTTCTGTTAACCTTTACTGAGACTCCTAGATTAAAGCACAGCTTCTTGTAAAGATCGCGACCTCTTCCCCCCACAAAAGGATAGGGCATCTGCTTGCTGTGCCAGTAGACAAAGCCCAAGCCACAGCCTAGACCGAATATCATGGGTTCAGAAAACTTGAAACCATAAAATTCGAAAATATCACGTAGCGCAGACGATTCGCAATGAACGCCAGGCCTATGAACAAAGTTATTAACAAGCTTCACCATCGGTATCACGCCCTGCAATATTAGGTGCAGATTAACCACTAAAAATATTTAGGTTGCACGAATTTTAACCTGCAAGGAAACCCAAAACACTTTTACCTATGGTTTTCTGCTTATTCCTTGACATTGAGGTTTAACCAATCTTGAAAGACTCTTCAAGAAATGCTTTTGACCTGCTTGTTAAGCCTGTTCGAAGACTTGTTGAGAGGAGGGAATTCTCAAAACCAACAGAACCCCAGGAAAAAACAATTCCCAAAGTTCTTGAGAGAAAAAATGTCCTTCTCATTTCGCCTACGGCTACCGGCAAGACTGAAGCCGCCTTCCTACCTGTGCTAAGTATGCTTCTTCAGGAGCCACAGGCTCCAGGCATAAAGGTTTTGTATATTACGCCCCTACGGGCTTTAAACCGTGACATGCTCGAGAGGCTTGAGTGGTGGTGCAACAACTTAGACATAAAGTTGGCTGTGAGGCACGGTGACACCGAAACAAAAGAACGGACAAGACAGGCGAGAAGCCCACCAGACATATTGATCACAACTCCCGAGACTTTGCAGGCCATTTTGCCTGGTTGGATAATGCGTCAGCATCTGCAAAGTGTAAGATGGGTGATAATCGACGAAGTTCACGAGATGGCTGACAGCAAACGTGGAAGCCAACTTTCTTTGGCCCTGGAAAGGCTCAAGTCTATGATCAGCAGAGACTTCCAAACAATAGGGCTCTCCGCAACAATCGGCAGCCCTGAAAAGGTAGCTCAATTCCTCGTTGGAAAAGACGGAAATGTTGAAATTGTCCGTGTTCCAGTTGCCAGAATGATGCGGCTGAAAATTGTTTATCCGAAGCCAAGTGATGAAGATTCTAGACTTGCTGGGCAGCTTTATACGCATCCAGAAGTTGCTTCTAGACTCAGGATAATCCGTGACTATATCAGTAAGCATAAGTCTGTGCTACTGTTTACCAATACCCGAGCAATATCAGAAGTCTTAGCAAGCAGATTTAAAGTCTGGGACATGAACTTTCCAGTTTCAATACATCATGGCTCCCTCGCCAAACCATCGCGGATAGCCGCTGAAAGAGGCTTGAAAAGTGGCGAATTGAAAGGGCTGGTTTGCACGAGCTCGCTTGAGTTGGGAATAGATATTGGCAGAATAGATCTAGTCATACAATATATGAGTCCAAGACAAGTCACGAGGCTCATACAACGAGTCGGCAGAAGCGGTCACAGAATTGGACGCATAGCCGAGGGAATCGTCGTTGCCATGGATTCTGATGATACTCTGGAAGCGTTGGTCATAGCAAGAAGGGCACAAAAAGAAGACTTGGAACCCGTTGAAATTCCTCCAAAACCGTACGATGCCTTAGCCCATCAAATAGCGGGGTTGTTGCTTAAGCAAAGAAGGCTCGAATTTGACGAAATCTTGGAGATGTTCAGGAACGCTTACCCCTACGTGGACTTAACAATGGAAGACATCGAAAAAATCCTCAGATATATGCATCAACGCTTTCCACGCCTAGCATGGGTCTCCTTTGATGATAAAGTAGTTCTGAAGCCTCGAAGAACGAAAGCCCTTTTTGAGTATTATTTCAACAACCTATCCATGATACCTGAAGAGAAACAATTTCTTGTAGTTGATGAGTCAAGCGACTCCGCAATAGGTGTTCTAGACGAAGCCTTCATGGCAGAATATGGTAAACCTGGAACAAAATTCATCATAAGGGGAAGTCCGTGGCGGATTCTCCACGTTTCCGAGGAAAGGGTTCACGTGAAAGCAGTTGACGATCCTACCGGGGCTATACCAAGCTGGATAGGCGAGGAAATTCCAGTTCCGTTTGAGGTTGCAGAAGAGGTAGGTTCCGTTAGAGGTTTTGTTGAAGAACAAATGAAGAACGGGCTTTCACGAGAAGACGTAGCTTCCAAATTGAGCCAACAGTATCCTTCTGACAAGGACACTATTTTGCGTGCGTTGGCCGAAACAATAGAACACGTCGTGGCTGGATTTCCAGTTCCCACAGACAAACGAATAATACTCGAAGACTGGGAAGAATTCGTCATCGTTCATGCAAACTTCGGTTCGCTCACGAACAGAGCCTTGGCCCAGTTAATAGGTCAACTGCTATCCGAAAAAATCGGGTACGGCGTCGTGGTTCAGCACGACCCATATCGCATCTTCATACAAACAATGGGCTCTGTAAATGCGGATCAAATGGTCACCTTGTTTGATGAAATGAAAGCTATGAGTGACCAAGCTGTCAGAGATAGCCTAACTAGGGCAACTGTGAAAACTGGGCTCTTCAAGAGAAGAATGATTCATGTGGCACGGCGTTTCGGAGCCTTGGAGAAGTGGGCTGACTTCAGCAACGTGAGCCTCCAACGGCTAATAAAAAGCTTTGAGGGAACTCCAATTTACGAAGAAGCTCTAAAAGAAGTGTTCACAAAAGACCTAGACCTAGAAAAACTCTTATGGGTTCTTAAAAAAATCCGTAGTGCCGAAATCTATGCGCAGAAAATTGATACTGGTGGGAGCGCATCTCCAGTTGCCCGTGTGGGTATTGAACGTGTTAGCATGAAAACCGATTTGATTCCTCCTGAAAGGATGCGAGCGGTACTCATAGAATCCATCAAAGCAAGATTACTTAGCGAAACATGCAATTTCATATGTACAAACTGTTGGAACTACATGGAACTTATATGCGCTAAAGATTTACCCGACAAACCAAAATGTCCAAGATGCGGCTCATCAGCCGTAGGTCTTCTTAAAGTTGAAGAAGACAAAGCGCTTCCACTCATCGAAAAGAAAGGCGAAAAACTAACTAAAACAGAGGAAAAACTGCAGAAACAAGCGTCACAGACAGCACAGTTAATAGCCAAATACGGAAAAGCAGCAGCAGTGGCCCTGTGCGCCAGAAAAGTTCAACCATCAGACGTCATAGTAGTTCTCGAGAAACAGCCTAAACTCAGCGACAAGTTTTATGAGCTTGTTCTAGAAGCTGAACGCAAAGCACTTAGCAAAAGGTTCTGGTAAAAATCTAAGACTTACAACAACTTTTAAATGAGGGCTTGTCTTATTGTGCCTAAACACGTATTTGCTCGTCGTAAGGAGATTTAAAACTTGGAAATAAGCAGAAAGAAACTTCGAGAAGAGGTTCTTGAAAGAGTGAAGTACGTTAGGACATGTGTTATGGCGAGAGAATTATGTCTTCTAATGCGCACAAACAGAGCTGTGCTGGACCCCAAGGATGTGCATGACATATGTCTTCATATATCAAACCTATGCAAAGAAGAGGGATGCGGAGACCCGAGTGATTTGTGCCGCAAAGCAGCTGAATCCGTTGGTTCTGCAGATGAAGCAAAATACCTTGAACTATGTGCTCAAAGCTGTATGAAATGCGGAGAAGCTAGAAGACCAGCGCCCAAGAAAGCCACATATGTCGCTTAGAAACATCTGTACAAATCTTTAAAAAAGGGCACAATCATTGTTAAATCAATATGTAACGAGTAGCGTTTTAATGGAGGCTCATGATCTGTTCGTAGCACCTTACGTTCCAAGTCCACCGCAAGTAATCCGCCAAATGCTCATTCTAGCTGAACTAAGACCAGGAGAAGTCTTCTTCGACCTTGGCGCAGGAGACGGTAGAACGGTGATAATGGCTGCAAAAGATTTTGGTGCAAGAGCAGTAGGCGTCGAATTGAGGGAAGACTTGGTGAAAAAGGCATTAGGCTCCGTCTACGAGCAGGGGCTCCAAGATAGAGTAACGATTGTAAACGGCGACATGTTTAGCGTCGACTTAACATCTGCAGATGTGATTTTCCTGTATCTAACGACGAGCGCAAATGAAAAAGTTAAGCCTAAGCTTGAGGCTGAGCTCAAACTTGGAGTCCGCGTGGTTTCTCATGATTATGAAATTGTCGGGTGGAAACCAGTCAAGGTTGAAAATTTTTGTGAAAACCAGACTTTAGGGTATCCTTCACACACAATTTACCTGTACAAGAAAGTTTAGCTTCATAAATTTTTGGCAGTGGACAAATAAATAAGGAAAGCCATGCAAATTCCAAAGAAACCGAACAAACGATGAAGCCTTTTGGCAAATAGATTTTATAATAAGGATTGCATTGTGAAATCGTAAGGGCAGAAATAAGTGGCAGAAAATGCTCATTGTCCCATGGCGATACATTGCTGACTGGAAATGCACTGCATGTGGTGAATGTTGCAAAGCATACAGTGTAGTCCTGAACTTTCAAGAGTGGCTGAAAATCGTTAAGAACTATGGCATTGAGAAGACTATTTCAGGCTTGAATAAACTATTCGTAAAAAGAAGGGGTGACGGCTCATGCGCATTTTTATACAACGTTTTCGACACGCACCTATGTGGGCTCCAACACATGAAACCCAAGGCCTGCAAACTTTGGCCCTTTAAAGTTCTTAGCAAACCTGAGTTTGGATACATAAACGAGGCTTCATACAATTATGGAGAAAATGAACTCTTTGTCTATGCAGATTCCACGTGCAGAGGCCTAAGATATGGAAATCCAACATGGGATTTCACCAGTCACACCCTCAGAGAATTTGTGGAAATCGCCTCAGGACTCCGTACAGAACAATATAAAAGCACTGGAGATTTAGGCTTCTTTCAACCATATACTCAGCTTAAGCGCTTTCGCATGCCTTAGACAGTCTGGACAGGATATCTTTCATATTGCAGTTCATATAATCTACTCAGTTTGTCAACCGCGTCTATGTCGTTGACAGTCTTGTCCACTCGAAATCTGACTATTTTTGGAACTCTCAAGGCATAACCGCTTGTATATTCCTCTGTTTCTTGGATTTCTTGATACGTGACTTCAGCGACCACAGAGGGCTTTACAAAAATGCCTTCACTGTCTTCGCTTATCTTAGTATTCTCAATTATCGTCCTCAAAGCATCCATAGTTTCCTCCGGTAAGTTTGACACTTTCCCGATGGTGAAGAGTTTCCTTTCTAATGGGTCGCGAACCGCAAGCAGGAAGGATGAGTATAGGCCTGCACGTGTGCCTTTCCCGTAGAGAGCCTTAACTATCGTACAATCTATTGTGTCTCGTTCTGGCTTAAGCTTAAGCCATGTGTAAGTGCGTTGTCCTATCTCATATGTTGAGTTCAAGTTTTTGACAACGATTCCCTCAAATTTTTTCTTCAAGGCTTCTTCATAGAAGTGCATCAGTTCAACCTCGTTCTGGCAATCTGCCCCCTCCGCAGCGTATTCGGCTGGGACAACCCCCAAGAGATATTTTCGCCTAGTGTAAAGTGTCAAATCGACAAGTTCATGCCCGTTCAAAAACAGTATGTCAAACGCTTTAATCGTAACCTTAACCTTTTCCTTTCTTTCTTCAAGTTCCTCGTGTGTAAGTTCTCTCGGCACGGTTCTCTCGAGCAACGTTTGAAAAGGCAGTGGATTCCCGGAATTGTCTACTGCTATCACTTCACTATCAACAATACAGTTGTGAGTATTTAATTTTCCAGCAATTTCCATTATTTCAGGCAGTGTCTGCGATTTTTCAACGCCCCTTCTTGAATAAAGCCAGATCTTTGTGCCCCATTTGTGAATTTGGAGTCTGCTTCCATCAAGCTTGTACTCAGCTCTAGTAGGGTAAGCTACTTTGTCGGGCTCGAAAAGATGGGCGAGTTGGGGTTTGATAAACTGGCCTGGGCGCATCTTGACCTCTGATAGTTTTAGTGCCCCTTCGGATGCAAGGGATATTCCTTCAGTCAAGCCCAATATTGCACAAGCATTTTCAATCAATTCAGTCGGCACTTCATAGGCTCTTGCAGCAGCCCTCACCACCGTACTAGTATAATAGCCAAGTTTCAAGTCCCCAAGCAAGAGCCTAACAATGTACTTTGCTTCTATTGGTGTGCTCACACGAAGCAAGCTTGAAACGTAGAGTTCCCGTTCTCTTATTCCCTTCAGTTTTGACAGAAGCCTAATAGCTTCGTAGACTTCTTTAACTGCCAATTCGGATTCTTTGGGCTTTTTCAGCAAGTAGGCGACTTCGCCGTGTTCTCCGTAGTCTATTAGAAGCTTCTTGACTTCATTTATTGGTGCGCCTGTTGCTAGGCTGATGCCTCTTTCTATTAGGCCGGGCCCAATTTTTAGGCTTTCTTCTGTGAAAGTTCCCAGAGCGAAACGCACTTTAATTTCCAGTGTGAGTTCCAAGTTTTGGAATAATTTTGCCAGTTCTGTTTCTTTGCCCTTTTTTCCGCGTAAGACTGATAGGCGTTCGTAGACTTCTACTATCTTTGAGAAGGGTGTACCGGTTTTGGGTTCAATTCCTTCCATATACAGGCGTGTGAGATAGTATGGCACGCCCATCTTCCATTCTATTTGCTCTGGTGAGAATCCAGATCCGATTAAGTGGAGTATTGCGTTTCTTGGAGAGCCGTAGGTTTCAACTAGTTCCTTGAATGAAGGCGGTTTTATTATTGACATTTTGTTGTTTCACTAGGCTTTTGTCTCTTCCGATTTTGGAATAGGCTCTAGTGCTTTGAGGAAGCCGTCATGTGTTATGTCAACTTTTATTCTTCTCCTCTCAAAGTTGCTCATTCTGCAGTCCAGAACACGTGCGATACGGACAAATTCGCCTCTGTTTGCTTCCAAATCAACCTGTTGGTCATACCAATATACGCG
>CAZADP010000024.1:0-10689 GCA_964483905.1 uncultured Candidatus Bathyarchaeia archaeon
TTCTGGAAGCGGCAGCAAATTACTACTTGAAAGCAGGCTTTGAGAATGCCTCCTTGTGTACTAGTGCCACAGAAATTTTGTTTGATGCTTTTAATTACACGGTCCATGCTGAGCTTGAAGTGGATCCAGAAAAGAAAATCAGAACATATCTCGTCGCAGAAAAGTGTCTTGAACGGTCATCTGACCTCTACGAAAAAGCGGGGTACACTGGTAAAAGAGACGAAGTTCTTAAGACATTAAAGAAGGTGAAGGAAAAACATGAATTTGCAATGTCTTTACGAGAATTATTGACTACCCCTAGCTACGCATCGAGCACGAGCGCAATCTACGCGCCTGTAATGAGGGTTGAAGAACCTGTTGGTTTGATGAAGTTCGAACGTGCATTTATCAAGGCAAATTTGATCGCTCACAAAAAAGAGGTCTTAGTTGGCGAAAGTTTGGGGTTGGAAATTCAACTCGCTAATCTTGGAAAGAAAGATGTCTTTCTTGTTGGAGTCGAAGAGATTATTCCGAAAGGGTTCGATCTAGTAGGAAAACCTGAAAAATGCCTGATAGATGATGGAATTCTTAATTTAAGGGGGAGGAAGTTAGCTCCTCTTGAAACAGAGGAAATGAAATTGACGCTGGAACCTAAGAGAAAAGGAAAATACACGCTTTTGCCCAAAATCTCGTATATGGATGAGACTGGGGAACACAAGTCTTGCCAACTTGAACAAGTGACAATCCTTGTAAAGGAAATGGGAATTCGCGGTTGGTTGAAGGGACCGAAATAAACAGAAAAAATGCAGGCTGTTCGCGACGCTAAGCCTTTTACATTCATTTCACGGTGTGTGGAATATTTGTATTCATATATTTGTGTGTTAATTGTAGAAACCGAGCCATTCAACATTTATGAAAAGTATAATCGCAGACAGGTGCGCTTTATTTGAAATAAAATGTTGGAGATGAAGAAATCTTCTAGAAAACAATGTACTGTGGAATAGATTTTTTGTATGAAGCATTCTTTCACAAGGTTTATCTAGAAGTTGATCCTACGTTTTTTGAAGAGCTGTTTCCCCGACAAGCTTCCTTCATCGTTCAATGGCAACTTCGATCTCGCTCTTCAAAACAAGAAAAATGCAGAAAGGAGAGTGAATGGAAAAGTTTTGGATCGATCGGTCACAGATTATTTTATGATAGATTGCCCCTTCCAGGGATGACTTGATAGCAGATGCACAATCTTGATCTCTACAGAGTCGTGCCCGATTAACTCTCGAGTTTCGGCAAATCGGGGAAAGACCACGGCCGAAAAAATAAAATGGAGAAAGGAAAATGAAAAAGAAAACAGGAACGATGTTTACAGTTCTTCTAATATTGACAGTTTTTAGTTCTGTGCATCTTAGCTCGCGGGTAGGGCTTGCGGGCCTGAATGAAACAAAGGAAGCTATAGTTAATGGTGGGTTCGAATCGGGGGAGTTTACAGGTTGGAGTGTATCCCCAGATGGGAGTGCAGCGGTCGTAACCACGAACCCTCACAGCGGAGAGTACTGCGCGTGCATCGCTGGAGTGCGGCTTTATCAGGATCTCCAATCTCCGCAAGGAATACCAACATCATCAATTCGATCTATTGCTTATTGTGTGCGAACAGAACCAGAATCGAATAACTTATGGACTCTGGAACTCGTTTATTCAGACAGTGACTCCCAATATTTTATTAACCAATATGTCAACAGTTCTTGGAGCTTTTTCGATGTGACCTCGCAGCTAGAGCCCAATAAAGCCCTGAAGACGATCGCACTGATGAGTTGGACGCTGGATGGGAATTTGGATGGAAATTTTACATTGACACCCATAAACACTTACTATGACGACGTGAGTATTCTGATCGATGTCCTGCAGGGAGAGACCCCAACTGGAGAAAATGTCACGGTCTTTCCCTCGGATGATGTTCGTTTAATTTTCGAAAAGGTTAACGAGGCA
Organism: uncultured Candidatus Bathyarchaeia archaeon; assembly: GCA_964483905.1. Classification (GTDB taxonomy): domain Archaea; phylum Thermoproteota; class Bathyarchaeia; order Bathyarchaeales; family Bathycorpusculaceae; genus CAZADP01. The sequence continues at coordinate 1,960 of CAZADP010000024.1, forward strand.
GGTTTCACAACAGCAACTGAAGTTAAGAATGGGCCTGCGACTCCGCCAGGTCGCAAACGTGTAGCACAATGCTATGACATTGAAACGACTGCTAACTATTCAGGAAAAATAGCTATTAGAATGGCTTATAATGACTCAGAGTTGACGGGACAAGAAGAAGAAGGCTTGCAACTGGTACAATGGAACTCCACGGGTGCACGTTTGGAAGGCGACATAACAGGACCCGGGGGATGGCAAGATGGCAAAGTTGACATAATGGACATATTCTTAGTAGCAAAAGCTTTCGGTACAGATCCTCTAAACCCAAGATGGAACGCGCTTGCAGACTTAAATGGCGACGGGAAAGTCGATATCAAGGACATATTTCTTGAGGCTAAGAGCTTCGGAAGAACAATACAGCAATGGATAAACATAACCAATCAGATTGACACTGAAAACAACCTAATCTATGGGGAAACAAGCCATCTATCGATATTCACTGTCCACTAATAAAGAAGGGTACCTTCTTGCCAAGGATTTAAAGACGCTACGACTCTTCTTTCGGAGCTCAACTTGAAACCAGAAACATGCTCATGTAATGCAATTGCCTAAAGCATCAAAACATCAGAAACACGCTAATATACTCACCTAGCCAAAATAGAGAAGAAAGATGAACTTCACTCAGCAACCGCCAAGACAACTAAGAAGCAAAAGAGTTTGTAGAAAGCGGGTTTGAATATGCGTGTAGACTCTAGAAGACTTAATGTTATTCAGAAAACGAAAATGCCAAATCAATAGAACAAAGCAACACATTGATTCAAAATAGCAGATTATCAATTCAAAAAGGTTATATGTGGCTGATGCTATTTTGGTGTATTTGCGGGTGCTTAGTGATGAAAGGTGACCGCCAAATTCGGACCTAGTTCTAACCTAAGTCTTACACTAGATTATCGCCCGCTTGAACTTGAAAAAGAAATTCGTGAATTTTGGGAGAAAAACAGAATAAAAGAGAAGTTAATGGAATTCCGCGAAAAAAACAATAAAGGCATCTCAGGCTGGGTTGAAGGACCGCCAACGTTGAATGGTGTGCCGCATGTAGGTCATGCCAGAGGCCGGGTGATGAAAGACCTTCATTACCGCTGGAAAACAATGCAAGGTTATTATTTGCCTTTTTGGGCTGGGTGGGACTGTCAAGGCTTGCCAGTCGAGCTTGAAGTTGAAAAACTTTTAGGCGTCAAAAATAAGCGGGAGCTTCTGGAAAGAGTGGGCGAAGAACTCTTCATAGAGGAATGTAAGAAAGCCATTGTGAAATATCATCGAGAATGGGTCAAAGCGGATAGGACGCTTGGGGTCTTCATAAACCAAGAAAAGGCTTACTGGACATATCAAGATGAATACATAGAAAGAGAGTGGAAGTATCTCAGACAAGCTTGGGAACAAGACCTACTTGAAGAGGGCTATTACGTTGTTGCTTACTGTCCAGGTTGCCAAACAAGTCTAAGCAGCGCGGAGGTGGGCTATGAAGACTCGTATAGGGAAGTTGAAGATCCATCTTTATACTTTAAATTCAAAGTTGCAGAAAGGCAAAATGAGTATTTCCTTGTATGGACGACCATGCCCTTCACTCTCGTCACGGATACGATGCTAGCGGTTCATCCAGATGCGGAATATGCAAAAGTCAAAGTCGGCGAAGAGACCTGGATAATGGTGAGGCAACGTGTTGAGCCAGTACTGCAGGAACTTGGTATAGATAAATATGAAATCGCTGAAACAGTCTCAGGGAGCAGCCTCGAAGGAACAAGGTATAATTATCCATTTAAGGACTTGGTCCCAAAACAAGCAGAATTGGAAGACAAGCACAAGCTGGTACACAGGGTCATCCTTGAAGACTTCGTGGATGTCAACACAGCCACAGGAGTTGTTCATCAATCGCCAGGAAATGGTGAAGAAGACTTTATAGCTGCACAAAAGCGAGGCGTTCCGATTTTTGCTCCCTTTGACGATGAAGCCAAATTTACAAGTGAAGCGGGAACCTTCAGCGGAACATTTGCAAGAGATGCAGACATGATGGTTGTTGACGAACTACGCAAAAGAGGCTTGCTCGTTGAAGCCAAGATGGTAAAGCACGAATATCCAACTTGCTGGCGCTCCCACCACAAACTGGTCTGGCTTGCAAGACGAGAATACTTCTTGAGAACAGACAAAATAAACGGCAAAGTTGTAGAAGCAGCCGAAAAGGTAGAGTACTTCTATGAAGCCCCTAAAAACCGTTTTCTCTCCTTCTTGAGAGAAGGCAAACCATGGTGCATATCAAGGGAACGAGTTTGGGGCACTCCACTACCCATTTGGGTTTGTGAAAAATGCGGAGCAAAAACATTAGTGGCAACCAAAAAAGAGCTCATCGACAAAGCTGTGGAAAAACCGCAAGGTCATTTCGAACTGCATAAGCCATGGGTAGATCGTATAAACCTAAAATGTGAAAGATGCGGAGGCATGATGCATAGGGAACCGTACGTTTTGGACACTTGGCATAATAGTGGAGCCTCACCATACGCCAGATTTGCAGATGAAGAATTTGAGAACTATGTGCCAGCAGATTTCCTCACAGAAGCAATAGACCAAACCAGAGGATGGGCTAACTCGCTTCTCCTAGAACATGTCATATTAACTGGAAAGCCAGAATCGCCATATAAGGCATTCTTGTTCCAAGGATTAGTTCAAGATGCTAAAGGCAGAAAGATGAGCAAGAGCCTTGGAAATTATGTAGAGGCCAATCAGCTTCTAGCAAAGTTTTCAGCGGATGTGAGCAGATTCTATTTCCTGAGAAAATGTTCGCCAGCTGAATTCATGAACTTTGACCTTCAAGAGCTAAGCCGTCGTCCATACCAGGTGTTATCGACACTATACCACTTAAACAGATTCTTTATGCAAAATGCTGAATACGACAATTTTGACCCACAAAAACACACGCTCGAATGGGCATTAGGAGAAAAACAGCTTAAAAATCCTGATCATTGGCTCATTTCAAGACTTCAGGGAACCATAGAAGAGTATACTGCTAGGCTGGAAACTTGTGGATTCAATTTTGCCCTAGTAACCCTAGAAGATTGTGTTATAGATGCTACAAGTAGGATGTACGTGCCTATGGTTCGGAAAGAGCTGTGGTCAGACGACCCGGAGACCCTCAATAGAAGACTAGCAGTATACGCAACGTTGTGGCATGTTCTAAAAACGGTTACGCTTCTCTTTAACCCAGTTACACCATATCTGAGCGAGGCACTATATCAGAAAGTCTATAGAAAGCTCAGTCCAATGTTGCTGGAATCGGTGAACCTTGAAAGTTGGCCAAAACCAGACGAGAAAGTGCGAAACAAGCGGTTAGAAGAAGAATTTCAGACATTGTTCAAGTGCGTTTCACTGGTTTATTCTGCTAGACAGTCAGCTAAGCTAAAGAGAAGATGGCCTCTCAAGAGAATGGTGGTCGTGGCGCCGGAAGAGGTTTGCGCTGCACTGAAAAATGTTGAAGAGCTGTTCCTCGAGCTTGCAAACGTCAAAAAGGTGGAATTCGGTCATAAAGTTCCAGAGTATGCGTCTTCGGAAGAGTGGGGTTCCGCCTCTGAAGACAACGTGCAAGTCTTTTTGGATGCACATCGTGACGAGGGATTACTCGGTGAAGGACTCATGCGTGATTTGGCTCGCAGAGTTCAATCTTTAAGAAAGGAATTGGGTTATGTGCCAACTGACGTTTTAGACGCTGTTTATATAGCCGAACTTGAAGATGAAAGCATCAGGCTTTTGAAGCCTTACATGGAAGAGATGAAGGAACTTGTTCGTGCTAAGAACGTCTACTTACACGACAGACGTGAAGGAATCGAAGCGAAGTGGCATGAGTATCAACTGGATGAAAAGAAAATATACATTGCAATTCCTTAAATAGCATAGGCGTCAAGATAGCTTTTGTCGAAAGTGATAGCTATGAGTTCCAGTAAACAGATTAAGCAGCTACTATTGGTCTTAGGCTTTGTTTTTCTTGTTTTTGGATTGTTTGTCGCTGTGAACTATGCGTTTCGGTTGAATAGTGATATTGGGTGGGGTGAAAAGTATCTATTGTATGATTTAGGATTTATTGCTTTAGGCATAGTTTTTGAGTTGCTAGGTTTAGGCTTGATCATGCTTGGTAAGGAAGTTAGGTGAATTTCAGCTAACCGTTGTTAAATGAGTTCTTTTTTCATTCTGTTCTAAACTGTAGTTTTATAGAAATGCAAATGTTATTATTGAATTGGGGATAATGTTGGTTTGGAAGACATCGGCCATAATTTTGGTTGTTATTGTGGGTGCTGCAGGAGTGATTGGTTATATCTACTATTCTGAAACACAAAAAAGTAGCTTAGTTGAAATCTCTAAACAAAGCATAAAGGTTCGAGACTATTTGACGCAACATCCTAAGGCCACTTATGAGATTAATAAATTATATCTAACGGCTGATGGTATAGCTTACTCTGTTTATGATAATTGGGGCGTAGATAAGTTTGTGGGAAGTGTTGGCGAACCAACAGACGGTAAAGAGCATTATTGCTGGGTTGTCCGTTGGCATGATCCAACAAGCACTATCATGAGCAGAGTGAATGTTTTCATAGACAAAAACAGCTTGCAGATTGCCCTCGTTGAAGAGATAGTCTAGAGCGAAGAGGCCTACATTGACATTCACAGATTGTTCTTACGAGAATCTTAACGAAATCTATGACATAGCAAATTCGAGAGTGCTAGTATGTGCCTTTCTTGATTTCAAACAAGCGAAAATGATATCTTGAGATCAACGGTCATAAGATACTAGAAGGTTTCTTTTTGAGTAGAGGTGAAGTTTTGAAATACTTTGAAGTACGTTTGTTTTCGTTGGCTTTGGTAGCGATTATGATTTTCTTTTTGTGCATGTTTCTCTTCTTTCTTTTCATATGGCGAGGACAGTATGTCTATGCTACGGCAATTGTTGCCTTAATGATTATCGTAGTTTATGGGGCAATAAAACTTTTTCAATATGCTAAAACGTTCAGGAAGATTCACAGAAGCTCGAATGAGTCTGGGATAGAAAGGCCTTGGAAGTGTTTAGTGAGAATTTAAACAATCAATTAGAAACCGTAATCATTACATTCCGTCATTTCTGCTGATTCATAAGTTATAAGTAAAACTGGTAATTGCTCACATGTTGGATATAGCTTGAAAAATAATACCGACATCTTTGATATTCCTTGTTTCAAATGTTTGTTTTGGAATCCAATAAGGCAGAGCCATTTATATTGCAATCCCAATGACTGCCAAGAGTTAACAAAATGGCTTCTTGAGCAAGCCGAAAATGAGCAAACTGAAGATACGACACTGTATGGTATTATACGAACTGAGAACACGGGAAAATCTACGACAAAGCAGACTTGAAAACGCCGTTCTGTAAGGGAATACAACCGAAAGCTCTAAATTTCTTATAATCGGTTCTTTTCTGAAAGAAGCGACTTAGGGCCGGTAGTTCAGTTTGGTATGAACGCCGCATTCGCAATGCGGAGGTCGCGGGTTCAAATCCCGCCCGGTCCACTGCCATTTTGGTTCAAGTCCAATAGCGCACGTTGAATGAAGTTGGTTAGTTCGCTTTTTCTCTCTGTCTTTCCATTTCAAGTTCTTTTTTGATTTCCTCTTTGAGCATTTGTCTTTCTGCCGCTCTTAGTTTCTCTTCCCTTTCGAATTTATACAGCGAATAAATTGTGTAGTAATTTCCTAAAATGAACCCTATCACAATCAGTCCGAGCGACATAATATAGAAGGAGTTCCAACTCCAAACCTGATTATAGACCAAAAGATGACGAAAATTTGAGTAGTTATCCCACACCGTATACACCGCCAAAGCCAAGACAGGTCCAAGAATGGCCAAAGAAATTACTCTGACTAATTCTATTCGCAAGTTACCGCCCACTTATCTATTCTTTACCATTAAACCATATTTAACATTGGTTGCCTACAGGTGGGCTTAATAGTTTACTCTTTGGTTAACTTTTTACCAATAGGTACCGCTATTTCAACATAGAATTTGTTTTAGTCATACCCACTATGATCATTCAAAGAGCTTTAGCTAGCGCGCGCGGAGGATAAATAAGTTGTTAGTCTCTCAGTTGGCTAGACTGTTTTACCATAGTCCCTTGCTACTTTGTATATGTCTTTTATGTTTACTGAACCGTCTTTGTTCAGGTCGGCAGTTTCATCCCATTTTGGATGCCCTGGATAAGATCCATAGGCTCTAGCCACTATGTTGAGGTCTATGATGTCCACCGTCCCATCCTTGTTTAAGTCCGTTGATAGAAACGAAGGCGAAATGCGCATGACTGTGAGTGCTGCAACCTTAATGTGATTTTCGAGGTCGTCAGCCTCAACCCAGTTTAGTACGTCAGTGGAAGTAGAGTTATCATATGATGTGTGGATCCAACCAGGCGTTCCCGTACTCCACTTGTCTCTGTAGAAAAGTGGAAATGATATGAGTAAGGCACTTGATTCAACTGGGGGCGCATCGTCAATGTCTGCATTCATACCCCATGTTCCTAGATAGTAACTGTTGCCCCACGCTGGGTTTCTGAAGGCCTCCTGATCCGAACCGCCGGGCCCTGTTAACGTGGCGCTGATGTTGAGGTCGCCTGCTGCTTCTAAAGCTATTTCGTCTAAGTCGAATCCATCAGATGGATTCGTCTCTGAAATGGAAAGTTTGTCGCTTCCAATGCAATCCAAATTAATAACAGCCACGATATTACTCATTTCAGCTTTATGTTTCATCACGTAGTTTATGGAACCGACCAAACCAAGTTCCTCCGCTGTAAAGGCAATGAAAAGTATTGTGAACTTGGGATAGTATAGGCCTCTCTTTACAGCCTCGGTGAAAACCTTGGCTAATTCTATGACTCCAGAAGTGCCAGCGCCGTTATCGCAGAACCCAGCGCACATGACGGAGTCGTAATGGCCGGAAACGATGACAAGTTTATCAGGTTCTTGATAGCCCGGCAGGCTTCCAACAATGTTGTAGTGCGACCCAGCATCGATAACTGAGTCTATAACGAACTTTGCTGAAACATTAATGCCGCTTTCTCTGTTTCTGATCCACAAGCCATCCTCGTAATTCACGAATCCCACGGGAATTTGCAGATTCCAGTAGTAGGCACCGAAGGAGCTGTGTGGGCGACCACCCGCAGAAGAGAAAAAGTCTGGAACGAAAGCTAACCAATCATACCACCATGTATAGACAACTGCTGCCGGCGTCTTAGCCAGCAACTTGTTCTTGTAGGTTTCTTCCCAAGCATGGTTCCAACGAACCTCTTGCCCGATCAACATAACCTTTCCAGCGGTGTCAATTTCATCCCATAGTGTTCCTATTGGAGTCGCGCCCACCTCATCAGGATTTGCAGCAGGCGGCAAAGGCAAAACAACTAGGTCCGCGAATAAATTGCCTGGCCAGCTGTAATGAGTAGACTGGAAAGACTTGATTGTTTCCTGATCGCCGGTAGTTGTGATGTTTCCGTCATCGTCGATGATTAATGTTGGCTTGGAAAGTAGGTTCCAATTCTTGAATTGAAACTCCTCCTTTTCTGTTTCTAAACCGAAACTTTCGAATTGGCTGGCTATCCAATCTGCAGCTTCGTTGGCGCCGGGCGAGCCTGCAGCGCGAAAAGCATAGCGCGAAAGCGCTATAAGTTCAAGTTGCATTCCGTATGAGTAGGCTTCTGAACCATTGACAAGCGATATTAAATTGGTTTCGCTTGGCGTCAGGTTATCGCTGGCAGAAAAACGTTCTCTTAAGAGAGCTGGAAACATAAGTGCTGCAACTATTAAAAGAGTGAAAAATTTGCTGAAATCCTCTTCATGGTCTGTTAACATATAGTAGGAGAAATGATTACTTAGAGAAAAGCATTTCTTATTGAGCCAGTTGGTTTTGAGAAACCTTAGCTCAAACCAAAGTTAAGACCTAGATCGGCTTGTGCTTGCAAAACAAACTCCGCTAATCACAAGTAAGACTGCGCTGATGTAGAAAGGAAGCTGTGGTCCTATAGTGTACAGCAAACCTCCAATGGATACTATTATCGTGGTCGCTGCGTATCCAGCTATGGAAGAGAAAGATATTATTCTTCCCCGAATGTTGTGTGGTATTAAGTCTGCCCTAAGCCCGTGAATTGATGGCCTAGGGTCGAAAATGTCCAACAAACTATCAATAAGCAAGACTTCAATTAGTAGATGAGTATTTACAACCCAGACAAGAACTGCCGCTGAGCATAAGGTTATTAGTGATGCTGCTCTTGGTCTCCCGATTCTGTCGGCGAATTTTCCCATTGGAACACTAAAAGCAATAAGCGAAAGCCCCGCTGCCAGTTCTATGAAGCCAAGTTCAACTCCTGAAAAACTCATCGCATATAAAATGAGAAGAGACCAATAAGCACTTACCAGCGCATTGGACGCTTCGTAAAATATGTAGCCGACGAGAAATCTCTTCGCAGACACGGTCATTTGACTGAGGGCTGAATTCATTTCAATCAAGAACCGTCGCAGATTTAGAGAAGGTGAGGCCCTGTGGCTTGGTTCTGTGCTTGCATGATGACTTCCGCTTCCTAGAAGGGTTTCTTTCAGAAACAAGAGATATGCTAGCCCAGCAATTATAATGCCTATTGCTGAAAACAAAAATGAAACTCTAATACCCCACACGGCTCCGCTATCATATAGATAGCCGCCGAC
>CAZADP010000025.1:0-10233 GCA_964483905.1 uncultured Candidatus Bathyarchaeia archaeon
GAATGCGGTCATAGATCTCAAGGACGTTTATTTGGTAGCTAAACATCTTGGAGAGAGAAGCCAATAAAAAAGTGAATAACGAAACTAGATATCCCCCCTTTTATTCTGACAACATATTTTGAAAAGGACAGCGTGCTAACAGAAAAGACAGTTTTAACACGTTAATATGAACGCCATTAAAGGAAAAAGTTCAAGTACATGAAGACCGCAAAATCTGTGAGAAATGAGGTGTTAGAATGGAGTTTGAGTTCACAAAAGAACAACTAGAAATAAAAAGGGCTGCCCGCGAGTTTGCTGAGAAAGAATTCACACCGGAGAAAGGGAGAGAGTACGATGCAAAATATGAGTTCCCATGGGAATTCTACGCAAAAGCCGCAAAGCTAGGTTTTGTCGGCGCGAGCTTTCCTGAGAAATATGGAGGACAGGGATTAGGATGCATTGAAGCATGTATAATAGCAGAAGAGTTCAACAGGGTAGATTCAACGCTCGCCTCACTGTTGGGCGGCGTCGGTTTTGCTGGATTAGTGGAGATGTATGGTACCGAGGAACAGAAGGAGAAATATCTTCCACGAATAGTTAAAGGCGAGATAGTATGTGCGATGGCGCTGACCGAGCCTAAGCATGGCTCTGATGCTGGAATGATTGGGTTAGAAACCAGTGCAGTAAAAGATGGAGATAGCTGGAAAATCAATGGCACTAAAACATTCATTACATGCGGTGACATTGCAGAATTCACCATGGTTTGCTGTCAAACAGACCCCAATGCATCTCCGCCCTATAGAGGAGTTAGCCAGATTATAGTTGAGAAGGGAACCCCGGGCTTAGACGCAACACATCTGAGACCAAAAATGGGATTTAGGGCAGCTCCAACAGCAGAACTATCCTTCAGCGATGTCCGAGTACCGCTAAGCAACATTCTCGGTCAAGAAGGCAGAGGCTTTCATCAAATAATGTCATATTTCGATTTCAGCAGGACACCAATCGCCGCTGGAGCCGTAGGCATAGCCCAAGGAGCCTTTGAAAAAGCCTTGAAATACTCCACTGAAAGAGAACAATTCTTCACACCAGTACATAGATTCCAGTTCACGCAATGGAAGATAGCTGAGATGGCTATGAAAATAGAGGCTGCGAGACTACTAACGTACAAAACTGCTTGGCTTATCGACAGCAAACACGATCCAAAGTTGATCACTAGATATGCGTCTATGGCAAAGGCATATTCGGCCAAGACTGCAATAGAGGCCACGAATGACGCCATGCAAATTCATGGTGGCTACGGATATGTCGATTCGGATCTCGAGCGCTTCTATCGTGACGCTAGAATCATGGATATTATAGAAGGAACCGGCGAGATTCAGAGATACATCGTTGCTAGAGAATGGTACAGAGAAATGAATTTACCCTTGCCATAAAATCAAGCCCGAAATACAATTATTCTGCTTCACTTTCTTTTTATTTGAAAAGTTGAGAAATAATTGATAGTAGACATCCATGTCCACCCATTCTTTCACGAGGCTAAAATTGTTAACGAGATGAAAAGAGCTGATGTAGACTGTGCGGTTCTGCTGGCTGTGGATGTGGATCCATCAGACGTAGAAAAACCAGAGGTCAAGGACAGACTAAAGAAACACCACTTGGAATCGATTCTAGGATTCCGTACTTTCGAATTTAATTCTATAGAGGACGAGATAAAACGATTCTTCCAAGAGTTAATCAACTATTACCCTGAACTTAAAAGTTCAAACCAAGAGATAGCCGACCTAGTGAAAGGGAATCCAGATAAATTCATCGGTTTTGGCTCCGTCAACCCAAATAAGGATGAGAATTACGTAGAGACAAAACTTGAGGAGATAAGAACCTTCGGGTTTAAAGGAATAAAAATGCTCCCAACGCTCCAACTCTTCTCTCCAATCGAGAACAAGAACTTTGAAAAAATATGCGAATACTGCGAAAAAAACAAAAAGGTTCTGCTTTATCATACTGGCTGTGATCCGGGACCATGGGAAAACCCCGAGTTATCTGAAGATGCTAATCCAAAATATTTAAAGCCCATTCTTGAAAGCTATAGTCCCATCATTATTTTGGCTCACACTGGAAGTTACAGCGCCTACAAGCCCGGAATCTGGTTTGAGGAGGCATTCGAGTTGGGAAAGAGTTTTGATAACGTGTATTTTGATTCAGCAGCAGCATCCAGTTTCATTTATTCGGAAAGAATCTTAAAGAAATTGAGAGATGAAGTGGGTCTCGATAGGCTTCTTTACGGGTCTGACTACCCCGTTGTATGGGGAAGCGACATGAAATATGAAGTAGATGTGATAAGAGGATGCGAGTATTTGACCGAGGACGAGAAGGAAAATATTCTTGGCTTAAATGCGGCGAAAATTCTAAACTTAGCTTGCGATCCCCATGCGTAAAGTAGCTGTGAATTTATCAGAGCGTTTGAACTGAGCTAGGGTTGGTGTTTATGATCAAAGAGGTCTTCTCTAACATCTTCCAGATAAGGGTTCCGTTACCCCACAGTCCTTTGGGGCATTTGAATTCATATCTATTAAGGTCAGAGCAGAAGAAACTCCTAGTCGATACTGGACTGAATTTCCCTCAGGCTTTTCAGTCGCTTTGCATGGGGCTTTCAGAGGTTGGGGCGAAGCCTGAAGAGTTGACTGAGATTTTATTGACTCACTTTCATGTGGACCATGTGGGTTTGATTCCCCGTCTCAAAGAAGCCTCAAAGAATGTTAAACTTTTGATACATAGGATAGAAGCTGAATCCTCGAAGCTTATGTCAAGAGATTTTGAAGATTACAGAGGACATATGGAGACCTTTCTCAATGCTAATGGTGCGCCTCCCTCAATTGCACTGAACCTTCAAAGGTTTCATCCAGCCTTCTTTACTCCGCAAGCTTACGAAGAATTGGCATTGGCTGCTCTCCCGTTAGAGGATGGTCAAGAGATTTCAGTAGGCGATTATGACTTTCAAGTATTATGGACTCCAGGTCATTCTCCAGGCCATGTATGCCTATACGAACCTTCATTAAAAGTACTTTTTTCAGGGGATCACATCCTTCCTACGATCACCCCCCATGTAGCCCAGTTTATGGAAGACATAAATCCACTTACGGATTACTTAAACAGTCTTGATAAGATAGAAAAACTTGATGTTAAGGTTGTTTTGCCAGCCCATGAAGAGACGTTTACGAACTGTCGTGAAAGAATCAAGCAACTTAAAGATCATCATGAACAAAGATTAATGGAAATCATGAATGGACTTAGGCATGGAAGTTTTACAGCATACATGTTAGCCTCAAAGGTTCATTGGAACGTTAACTACAAATCTTGGGAGCAATTCCCTCCATTCCAAAAATATTTGGCCCTTGGAGAAACGGTGGCGCATCTAAACCTTCTTGAGCAAAAGAGGCTTGTAAGAAGGACCAAGTCCTCTATTTCTGCGGAGTCTGATAAATCACTGTATTTGTATTCAATATCGTGAGGAAATTTTGTCTGTGAGTCCACGCTTCAACGGAAAGACAGCTTAATCTTGATTTGCTTTTGCCTAGCTCCATGTGAAACGTTGTGCGCACAATAGAAGATTTTTCCTGAATGTTTAAAGCGAAGCATCCACACGTAGAACTCAGTGAAAAGCAGTTGAAACATGTACTAGTCGTAATGGGTATCCTGATTCTATTGTTATCTGAACCATTTCTGTTTTCGTACACTCAGTCATTCGATGATTACTCCATTACGCAACAAATGTCAACAAACTGTGAACTCGCTTCTTCAATTCGCTATGTTGATGTGAATATATCGGAAGCTAAGCAAATGATAGAGTCTAATCCAAACCTTGTCATTCTCGATGTTAGAACTCAGGAAGAATATGACAGCGGACACATTGAGAATGCTGTTTTGATTCCAGTGGATGATCTTGCAGGAAGAATAGGTGAGTTAGATAAAGAGAAGGAAATCCTAGTCTATTGCAAGACTGGAGGAAGGAGTGTTATAGCAAGTGAGTTACTTATTGCAAATGGATTTAAGGCCGTTTATAATATGCTGGGCGGAATTAGAGCTTGGATGATTGTAGGGTATTGGATAGAAATAGTACATAAAGGTGATTTGGTTATCGGTGAAACACAGACTTTCGTTATTGAGAATTGCACGTACCTACAGACAGGGAGCGTGACAGTAGAGAGTAGTGCCACTTTGGTTATAAGGAATGCAAAACTTCTCATTAACATGACGCAGGAATGGGAGCGTTCTGTTCGAATACAAAACAATGCAATCTTAACTGTCGAAAGAAGTGAAATAGTAGGAAGCCAATACTTCCCCGTATATGCTTCCGGTACATCTACAGTAAATGTATTCAACTCCAGAATACCTTTCTGTAGCGTGCCATGCGAAGACGAGTCTAAAGTTCATGTAGTGAACTCCTCGATTTACTATGTGCCATGCTATGATCAGTCTGAAATATCTGTGGTGAACTCAACTCTTAATGACATGCTTGTTTCTGACTCGAGTGAAGTGTATGTAGGGAGCTCCGAAGTTGAACAAATAGTCCCGGAGTGGTCAAATACTTCGATGTCTGTCACGAACTTGAATGAGGGCTACCTAGAATATTGGAATAATCATATCAACCTAACAGTTTTTGATAATCAAAACTTTAATCTTACATTTAGAGATTCTAAGATTTACAAGTGGAGCCTTCGGTTTGCTGATGGAAATCACGTGTTAATAGCGAACTCAACTCTAGGTTTTGTTCTTTGCTCGGGAAAAGAGAACTCTGTTGAATTCCAGAACGTAAGGATTACAAGTCTGGACTTATGCGATTTTCAGGGAACTCTGTCTACTGAAAAGGTTTTTGTTACCGAAGCAGTACGCATGGAAGGCTCAGAGTTTTTAATGCTCGGCAACCTAAGCTTCTCGGAGGAAACACAAATCATAGTATGGACGAGTAGTAACGTCACAAGAAACTATAACATTATTGCAAGAAATGCAAGTGATGTTCCAATGATAAATGTTAAACTGACCGTGTTTGATGAGAATAATACAGTTATCTGGAACGGAGTTACCGATAGTCTAGGAAAAACTAGCTTCAACCTCACATTTGCTGATGGCAATTACACAGACATATTAAGGCTTGAAGCAGTCAAAGAAAACCGCTCTGCTTCAACGACTATTGATTTTCTTTCTTTCACTCCGATTGTTTTGAAAATGAGATATTTTGCTGATTTAAATGGTGATGGAACAATAAACATTGTGGATATTTTCATAGTAGCCAAAGCGTTTGGAACTAAGGAAGGAAACCCAAACTACAATCCAATTGCTGATTTGGATGGAAACAAGGAAATAAACATTGTAGACTTATACAAAATAGCCAAAGACTACGGAAAAACAGTTTAGGTTCTTTTACGAATCTGATGAAACCATCTCCTATTATTAACCCGATGGAAAACTATGGACGACTGACTGTGACCTCATACTTTTTCATGGCTGCAAGTGCCGCCCCGAAGGCGCATACTATTTGAGGCTCGCCTGGCAATGTTGGAGTCAGACCGATTTTCTTGCTTAAAGCATCGACGAAGCCACGGTTTTTTGCCACTCCTCCCGTGAACGCTATATCTTTTTCAAATCCTATTCTGCTAGACATGCTATGGACTCTCTCAGCTATTGCCTCGTGAAGACCAGCTATCACATCCTCAATCGCAGATCCTTCACTTATGTGGGATATGACCTCTGATTCAGCGAAAACCGTACATGTGCTGCTCATTTTGACGGGTTTTGATGATTTAAAGTGTAATTTGCTAAGGTCATCTATTGGTTTTACAAGGATGTTCGACATGACTTCAAGGAACCTTCCGGTACCAGCAGCACACTTGTCGTTCATAACAAAATCCAAGACTCTTCCATTTTCGTCGATTCTGATGGCTTTGGAGTCTTGACCACCAACATCGATAATTGTCCTCACGAACGGAAATAGCTTATGAATGCCCCGGGAAATGCATGTTACCTCGGAAGATGTCGATTTTGCATTAACCAAAGCCCTTCCATAACCAGTCGAAACAGTGTATAGAACATCCTCTGAGCCCAGACCAGATTTCTGAAGCGCCTTGCTCAATGCTTCTTCAGACGAGACTTTGAAGTTGATTCCTGATGGAACTATGACATATGATAAAATCTCGCCTTCGTTGTTAACTACCACAGCTTTTGTCGCGGAAGCTCCAGCGTCTATACCTATGTACATCATCTTTCGCCTAAAACCTCTAGGAAGGCGTCAATTCTATTTTTAATTTGGGCTTCAGCGTACTGCCTAGGATCAGCCATATCAGCTTCAAACAGAAGATAGGGTACATTGAACTCCTTACTCAATGTATCTGCGGTTACTAGTTGCGGAGCCGACCACGACTTGCAACTTCTGTTAGAGAATAAAACAGCTCCGTCTATTTGATACTCTTTAATACTTTCCAAAAATCTTTCAATTCGGAGGTCTATGTCAAGATTCAAGCCCATGGCTAAAACTTTTCTCGCTATACTTTCCAATGGCTTTGATGCATCAAGCCTGTAAGCCCACGCTTCGCTGTAAGGCTCATACACAAAAATTGCTCCCCTGTCCTCAAAGTACTTTATGAGATCAAACGCGTACCAAAGCCATATCCCATCAAACAGCAATCTAAACTTTTCATTCTCTATGATTCCCTCTCTCTTGTTGGCTTTTTCCTTAACCTCGTTGAGAAGCTCCTCGTGAAATTTTACCGCTTCATCTGTCCCTTGCATAACCACTAGTGGAAAAATGTCTGAAGCCGAGTCTCTGCCTCCAAGCGGACACGGTTTAAATCTTCTAAGCTTTAAAGTTTCAAGCCACAGCTCACTCGCCTTATCTGAAAGCTTCACGATTTCCACAAGCTTATCCATGTCAAGTTTTAACCCAAATTTTTCTTCAGCCATGTTTACAAGTTGCTCCAGCTGTTTGACGACGTAATCCAGAACATAGTTGTCTAAGTCATCCGAGGTTAAAACATAAGGGGCTTCACCTACAAACAATGGTGTACCAAGGTGCATTCGAAGACTCTGCCACCATTTAACATAAACATCACATGAATTCCTAAAAGTTACCAAAATGTCTGGAGGAGGCATTAATCCACTCATTCCGCTAAGAACATAGCCCAAACCGCATCTACTATACGAGCACAAATTTTGGGAATACCCTTTCTTCTCAGCTTCCTGAAAATAATCCAACGCGAGACCACGAGCACTGCACATTGCACCAAAGTGTTCAGGGGCTATTGGATAAATATCTAGGGCGCGGAGAAGCTCCACAGGTGTAAACACGGTTATCCATGCAACCGGTTTGCCTTGGGCCTTCGCATCCCAAGCCTTTGAAAAGTATTCCAAGATAAGCTCGCCTATTTTTCTGGTTGATTGAAGAACTCGACTTCTTTCTCTTTGTGAACTCATATTAACCACCTATGGATTCGATGAAGGCTTCAACTCTTGTTTTGATTCTAGCGATTTCTTGCGTTGGGTTTTCATAATCTATCAACGTGGCAGGAATTCCATTTTTTGTAAGCATATTTCTTATGTGTACGCTATCGTACAAAATTGGGTCGCAGAACCCTTCAGCAAACGTTATTACCCCTTGCACATTGAATCCCCTAGTCATGAAACTTAAGTATTCTAACCTATCTTCAAGGGGTCCATGGGACGGACAAGGGGTTCTCTTAAGATATCTATAGGCTAAAGCCGAAAGGGGATCGTTAGATTTTTCAACATTGCTCCAAAAGTATCTCGAGCCTGTGCATAGATCATCAGAGGCGACAAATCCGCCAGACTCTTCTATGATCTTTATCAAATCAAGATCGTAAACTGATGTTCCATTCAAATGCAATCTTACATTATTGTCGCTTCTACAATTATGGAAGTCTAATGCTTTGATTTGCGCAATGACTTCTGGTTTTGGCATCCACATGCTCGCTAGAGCCAACTGAAAGCGATCAAGCGCACCAGTCTCGTACTTGTCGCCGTTGTTTGATAAGTAGATATTCTTGAGCAAATTTCTGTTTTCATTGCACAATTCTATGGAACTGAACAATGCAGTATCATCAATCCTAACTTCAAAATTCTCTTCCAGAAATTTTTTGAACCTTGTCAACTCCATCTTGAAGAACTCAAGGGATAACTCATTGTCTGTGTTATGAGGTACTCTTAGGAGAAATAGAGGCTTGTTGGTTTTTTTCTTTAGTAT
The DNA here is from genome assembly GCA_964483905.1 of uncultured Candidatus Bathyarchaeia archaeon. Taxonomy (GTDB): domain Archaea; phylum Thermoproteota; class Bathyarchaeia; order Bathyarchaeales; family Bathycorpusculaceae; genus CAZADP01. The sequence goes on from CAZADP010000025.1 coordinate 8,231, forward strand.
GTCGTAAAGTCTCCACATTGGGTCACAAGTATGGGCTACCACAAATCCGCTGAAAAAGTCCTCAAGCTTGAACATATTTTCCAGTACAGCGCTGGCAAAGGGACATACGAAGCTAGGCGTAAGAGCACTAGTGCTTGTTCCAATGTTTGATATTCTATATTGTTGCAATCCGGCTGAAATTATCAGTTCCTCAGGAACATAGCTACACGTATATCCGATAGCCTTTGCTCCAGAATCTTTGTATTGGCTTAGTATTGCTCTGGGGTTCTTGTACAAATCACGTATATCACTTGGTATCGTCATGGGTTAGAATAGAAATGAAGCTGAATAAATATCATGTGTTCTCAATCAATTGGTTATTTTGAGAGCCTTCAATGCTGGTGCTAATACTGTTGTTAATAGGCATACCATAAACTATGAAGTTGTATCCAGAGAATAGAAAATTTCTCCGCAATTGTTATCTGTGACGTGACAATAGATTTCTTCTGGATATGACCGCCTGAGAGAAAGGAGATGTTCAGGAAAACTCTTTCTGGAATATTGTTGATGCTGCTTATTTTCAGCACATCAATGTTGGCATTTAACATTCAACCAGTTAAAGCAGAGTCTAGAACTTGGATTGTTGATGATGATGGACCAGCAGACTTCCACACCATACAAAAAGCCATAAACGCTGCAAGTGACGGAGACACCGTGCATATATACAACGGAACATACCTCGAACATATAGTCGTAAACATGTCCATATCGCTTATTGGAGAAGACAGAAGCGCTACAATTATTGATGGGAATGGAACTGGGACGGTGATGCATGTAATTGCAAACAATACTGTGATCAGCGGATTTACAATCAGAAAAAGCGGAGAAAAGTTCGATGAAGAACCTGCCCTTTGGTGTGGTCTAATGGTCGGCGGCTACGAAATGCCAGTTGCGAACACCACAATTACTAACAATTATGTAAAGAAGAACTTTATCGGCGTCTTTTTATGGTTTTCCATAAATAGCACCCTAGTTGACAACGACATAGAAAATAATACTTGGGGCGTTGGACTTGTAAATTGCATTTGGAACAACATCAAACATAACACAATATCTAATAACGGTGTTGGCATAGTCATGGACTTCGCTTCGCAAAATGACATCGACGGCAACAATATAACTTCAAACAAGCCCGTTGGCCTCATAATAGACGACTCTTCTCTCAACAAAATCCACAGAAACCATATAGAAGGCAACGAGTACGGAATCGACATCAGTGAATCTGACAACAACAAAATTACAGACAACACTGTTAGGAATAGCGGACTTGGCATCTCTTTAGCCGCATCCACTTCCAACATCTTTTACCATAACGACTTCCTAAATAACACAAAACAAGTCGACAGTACATCAGAATATGCGAATGTTTGGGATGATGGTGCTGAAGGTAACTATTGGAGCAATCATAATCCCCCAGATGAAGACAAAGACAAGATAGGAGATACTCCATACGTCATAGATGAGAATAACACTGACAGACATCCTTTGATATATCCATATGGCTATAAGCCAAAGCCTGATGTGAATGATGATGGAGTAGTAGACATAAAAGACTTGTATACTATTGCTCGGACTTTTGGCACCAAGCCTGGAGACGATAGATGGAATCCCATCGCAGATATTGACACTCAAATAGCTGCAGAACTGGATGAAATCATCAACATAAAAGACATATATCAAATAGCTAAAAACTTTGGGAAAGAATGGAAAGACCCTTAGACAGTATTAGACATAGAAATAAACACGCAAAAGTAGGCCCCCTCTTTTTATCTAGTATCATTGTTTCTTCCAAAATTCTAATTAGTCGCTGGGAGTTCCGCTATGGTTTTTCCAAAATTCCTGCACGAAGGCTACCGAAAAACATATTTGAGAAGATTAAAAGAAAAGGAAGGATACTATCTATTTTTGAACTTCGGTGTTCTTTTTTCAAAGAAGGCAGATATGCCCTCTACTATGTCTTCAGA
>CAZADP010000026.1:0-10156 GCA_964483905.1 uncultured Candidatus Bathyarchaeia archaeon
CTTTATTTTTTCGCGCAGATTCTTCAAAGTCTGCATGAGCTCTCCCTTTATACCTCTAATTCTTTCAACCATATTTTTAATGCTTGCTGTCTCCTCAATCCTAGTTTCGGCTACTACCGCTGTTCTAAAGCGGGCTTTACAGCTCGGACATTCAAATATTCCCATAGCAAGTTTCGCTTCTTCGCCCTTTTTCAATGGCTTTCTAGAAGGCATAGACCAAGTCTTAACCGGAGCAGCTACATCAGCCCCACATTTTGGACAATTAACCAAATTGCAGACCCTCTTATTATTATAGCCCTTTACAACTTAAAATGTGTTTTGCAGCAACACGCCTAGTAGGTTTGCGGCAAATTATTAATTGTAAGAATGTAAAATATAGAACTAACAGGTGGAGACAATCATGCAGGTTGCCCAGATGAAAACCAAACTAGAAGAAAAAATCAAGTCGTTGGAAAAGGAGAAAAACATGCTCTTGGAGGAAATAGGTCAGCTTAAAGAGGTCGTTGAATTGAGCGAGAAAGCTAAAAACTTAGAAAACGAAGTTAGCAAATTGAGAAAAGAAGTCAAAAGTCTAAAAGACAAAATTCCTCAAGAATTTCTTCAAGAACTCGGTGGTTTTGCACCCAAACTATTGGAAGAAGAAGAGAAAACATCAAATGAAGAGAATTCCAGCTGCGAGGAAGAAGATTTGCTCTAGTACCACCCAATGCAAGCGAAAATTTGAACATTAAGAAAAAAGGGGAAGCGGCTAGACAGTTATATCAAACATTAGCTCTTCAACAAGCTCTTTGTAACGGTTTCGAATGGTAACCTCAGTCACTTGTGCTATCTCAGCTATTTCCCTTTGCGTTTTTCTTTCACCAGTCAACACCGAGGCAATATAGCTTGCTGCTGCCGCGATGCCCGTTGGGCCGCGGCCTGAAGTTAGTTTGAGTATTTTTGCAGCAGCCAATATCTTATGGGCAATTTCTTCCACTTTTCCTTGCATCGTTAACTGGTTTGAAAACTTCGTTATGTACTGGCTTGGTTTAAGAGGTGGTATAGAGTAATCAAGCTCTTTTATTAGAAAACGATAGCTACGACCGACTTCTTTTTTGTTCACACTTGATGCTTGAGCTATCTCTTCTAACGTCCTGGCTAATCCACATTGTCTGCAAGCTAAGTAAATTGCGGCTGAAGTCACGCCCTGAATTGATCTTCCACGTATCAACCGTTCTTTCACAGCCTTTCGATAAATAACAGAGGCAGTTTCAAGAATGTTCTTAGGAAGATTTAGATTGTTGGCGATCTTCGTGATTTCAGATAATGCGAAGGCAAGGTTACGCTCTGTTGCATCAGAAACTCTTATGCGCCGCTGCCACTTTCTTAGACGATAGACCTGTGCCTTCTGTCCAGGCGACAAGCTTTTTCCATAAATATCTCGGTCATGCCAATCAATCATTGTTGATAAGCCTTTATCGTGGATGGTATAGGTCAATGGGGCACCTACCCTCGTTCGTTTCGACCTTTGCTCATCATCAAAAGCTCTCCACTCAGGTCCCCTATCGGCTATTTTGGCGGCCACAACGAAGCCGCAGTCCATGCAAACTATTTCGGCGCATTCGTAGTCACGCATGATCCTTGTGCTACCGCATTCTGGGCAGTATTGAACCTTTACGTGTTCAACGCGTTGTGCTGGCAATTCAGGGGCTGGATCATCAGACCCTTCCTCATCGTCGCTCATTAATATTTTCTCCTTTTGGAGGGGAGCACATATAGCGTTGCATTCGTTAATCTCTTAGGCTCTTGGGTTGTTGGTTTTATTGCTGCGTAAGGCGAGGATACAGGACCAAATAAGTCAAAAACCTTTCCAATAGGTCTCAAATTCTCATCAACAACTGTTTCCCCAATTTTCGGAACCTTTTCAACCTTAACCACGATGTTCCAACTTGGACTTATATGGAGGACTCGGCCCAATCTCTGCAAACTTTCATAATCCCCTCAGGAAAAGCAACATGGTTCAACAAACTATTTTATTTAAACCTTTCTACTTCTATTTGCAAAAGAAGGCCTTTGAGTTCATTCTCAGTTAAACTCGTGAACAAATCTCTTAACCTGACCGCTTCCACAGCTAGATTCGACCGATCGATCGACTAAGTTATGACTATAAAGTCAGTTCAAACAGCCTTATGACGGAAGAGATTGTTGAGATTTCCAGCATAGCCTTCAAACTTCGAAAATCCCACAAACAGAAACGACAACCGAAGCCTCAGAAAAGGCAAACAATTAATTGTAGCGCAACGGAATCAAAAGACATCGCAAGATAAACTGGTCGAAACCTTCATAAATGAGAAGTGTTGATAAAACTGTGCATTTGAAGGGTGAGGCGGATGTCTAAACCATTCTACGTAAAATTCGAAATCCCGAAAGAACTAGCAGATGCGGCCTATGAAGCCCTACAAATAGCCGCAAAAACAGGCGCAGTTAGAAAAGGCACAAACGAAACAACAAAAGCCATTGAAAGAGCCCAAGCCAAACTAGTAGTCATAGCCGAAGATGTTGACCCCCCAGAAGTCGTAGCCCACTTGCCACTCTTATGTGAGGAAAGAAAAATCCCATACATGTTTGTTCCAAGCAAGGAAAAAGTGGGCAGTGCCATAGGCATAGATGTTCCTGCTGCTTCTGCATGTATAATTAAGGAAGGGGACGCCGCTGGACTGGTAAAAGAAATAGTCACGCGGATAGAGCAGGCGAAAAGAGGAGCAAAGTGATGAGCAAGGAAGAAAGAACGACTGAAGGAGAACTCATCCCAGCAGAAGTAATTCAAGTTATTGGCCGTACAGGCGTGACAGGCGAGATTGCACAAGTCAGAGTGCGCATATTAGAAGGAAAGGACAAAGGACGCATCATAACACGAAATGTTAAAGGACCAGTACGCGTTCAAGATATCTTAATGCTCAGGGAGACCGAAAGAGAAGCGAAGAAAATTACAAGATAGCTTGACGCCAAAATTACTTAGAGGGAACAACTTTGCCCAGACCCAAAAAATGTTCATTTTGCGGCAACGAATTCTCAGCTGGTTCAGGCATGATGTACGTAAAAAATGACGGTTCAATTCTATGGTTCTGTTCAAGCAAATGCAGAAAAAGTTCCCTAAACTTCAGAAGAGACGCGCGCAAGCTCAAATGGACAGCATACTTCGGCAAAGAAGAGAAAGGAAGAGCCTGAACCATCAAAACAAACGTCACGAAAGACCACCTGCGAAAAGGTTGATGCTTAGCGGCCTTTTACCTCCAACAAGTTTTCCCATAAAAGCTTGTTGCGAATACACCCTATGTCGGGCGTTTTCACATTTCCATTGAAGTAACTGTAAGCCCTCGCTCGGCATCCCCCGCATATGTATTTGTCCGGACAGTTTCCGCAACCTACCCTTTTCCCATTCACCACGTAATCTTCCAACTTTTCCCTCACACGAAGTTTCCACAGAAGCGGATGACTATCCCAGATCTCTTCAAAGCTGTCTTTCAATGCGTTACCCAGAACAGTGTCTTTATTCGTTGGGAAGAAGACGCACGGCTTTATGTCCGCATTGGGTTCGAGGCAACAATACAAGCGTCCAGCTCCGCATCCACCTAAGAAGTTTGCAACGCTTTCTATGCCCTTCTTTGCTGCGTAGTGGGCTTCAACCATGAATTTTTCGCCCGACCTGTGCGAAAGCTCCTTCGTCACACTCGCGTATTGTGGGCAAGTACTGAAAAACCTGTCAACCTTCACATCCGATTTGCCATGTTTCAGCTCCTCTTCTTTCGACTGCGAATATAACCCGATTGTCTCATTTCCAATCGACTCGAGCACATGAAGCCTTTCGTCTGGAGTTAAATCCAATTCAACATATGCCTTCGCCCTCCCTGTTGGAATATAATTAAAATGTATGAACCTTACGCCTAGTTGTTTCACTAATTCTATAAGTTTGTCCAGTTCTGAAAGGTTATCCCTATGTAAAACCGTTGCGATACAGGTATCTACTCCCTCTTCCACACAATTCTTAACGCCATCCATTGCTTTCTCGAACGCTCCAGGTATGCCCCTAAACTCATCGTGCACTCCTGGCGTTGCTCCATCAACGCTTATTTCCACGTAATCAACACCAGCATCCCTGATTCTCTTTGCATTGTCTCTCGTTATGAGTGTTCCATTGGAGGCTATGCTCACGTAACCTATACGTTTCTTGGCGTAGGCTGCAAGTTCGAAGAAATCCCTTCGTGCAAGGGGTTCGCCTCCGCTGAAAGAAAGGGCTGGCAAGCCTATTCCAGCCAACTTCGAAAGCCTATCCAAAACTTGTTTCGCTTCATCCGTTGATAGCTCTGCTCGTTTCTTGCCGCCAGCATTCTCATAGCAATGCTTACACCTCAAATTGCATTTGTAAGTGAAGTTCCAAACAATTTCAAAGGGCCCGGCAGGAGTGAAAGGAGTCCGCACACCGTATTTCTTTATGCCCTTCATCATTAAACCAAAGCCTCTAAGCCAAGCCTCGCCGTACTGTGTGTTCAAAAACTGGCTTCGCATGAAATTTTTGTCTGCGCGCAAAAGGCGGCTTCCAACCTCATAGAAAGGGCTAGCCATCTTCTGGCTAATGTGTCGGCATACTGGGCAAAGAGAGGTAGGCTCACCTAAAAAATCCTTCAAAGAATTTAGAAGTAAGGTGCCGTCTTTTGGGCATTCCTTGTCAAAAATGCTAATCAAGGACCTTAGAATGGGGTTAACAGACACGGAAAACAGAGCATTCTCGATGGCGTCAATTTGCATGCTAGCTCACTTTCAAACTTAAGACGGAACATGGTTTTTATAATTTTCCCTGCAACGTAATTATATACATACATATCGAGTTTCGACACATATCAATTCTCGAAAGAACTAATTTATTAAGATACACGACACTCATCTTGAGAGGGAACATAAATGGATAAACAAAACAAGAATCCAAGAAAACTTGATCTGCTAGAAATGTCAGACTCTGAAAGGGTCAAATTGATCGAGGAAATCCGGGCAAAACTTCAGCAAAACGTTGCGGAGGCAAAACTGTGCCAGTCACTGCTCCAAACTGAACGCCTAACCGTCAACAGAAACATGGTTTATGGGAAAGATGACAGGCCCAGCGGATTCTTTTTCCAGAGCAGAATCCAACAACGAAATTTCTCCTGACTCTTTTTCGATCTTGAAAACGAAAATTCCACGTAATCTGCGCTTCTCAACCCAGCAAAAGTTATTGGTAGCGGGGGGTCGATTTGAACAACCGATCTCTGGGTCTCTCTGAGCATCAAAGCCCTTATGAGCCCAGCGGGTTAATCCTGGCTACCCCACCCCGCTACTTTTATGCTGGATGACTGCCTTCTTAAATCTTTTGAGGCTAATCTAACATCTGCTTATGAACAAGAGGGTCAGGGTTCTTGGTCAAAGACGGCGCGCCACAGAATTAAAATGTCTAGGGCTCAATCATCCTATGGGAACCTTCTGAGATGGCACGTTTTTGATTAGCAATCAATAAATATGCCGTGGGTGTTTACTCCCCATATTGTTAGGCGGAGTGCGGTGCTGTGCCCCTGCGTGTTGTTTGTCAAGGATGCGGTCAGGTATTATATGAAGGCCCTGAACTCAAACCCCCGGATGAAATTCTCCATGAATATGAGGGTAAGTGCCCACGATGCGGCAAGAAACTTTCCCTAATACCTATCGATGTAGAGGTAAAACCCCTCAGATAGGCAATTTGCTGAGGAATTAATTTTGACAGAAAAAATCCGTAAAACCCAACTTTATGACATGCATAAGAAAATTGCAAACTTAACAGCATTTGCAGGTTTCGAAATGCCCCTGTGGTACAGGGGCATAATCTCCGAACATCTAGCCGTGCGGAACAGGGTTGGCATTTTCGATATTTCGCATATGGGACGTGTTCTAATCGCAGGCGGCGACTCTGAAAGATTCCTAAACTATGTCATAACAAATGATGTTTCTGTACTCTCACCCAACGGTGCACAATATTCGGTCATGTGCAACGAAAACGGTGGCATAATAGACGACTTTGTAATATACCGGTTAAAGAAAGAAAAGTTCATGATGGTTTCCAACGCAACAAACAGAGAAAAAGACTACAATTGGCTAGTCAGAAGTGCAAGGGGGTTCGACGTAAAAATCGAAGAGATCTCAGACCACGTGGCAATGTTCGCAGTTCAGGGCCCAAACTCGGAAAAAACCCTGCAAAAAATCTCCACAGAAGATTTGAGCAAAATTGGACGATTCAAATGCGGATATGCACACCTAGCAAATGTGGAAGCTTTTCTTTCCCGAACTGGTTATACTGGCGAGGATGGATTTGAAGTCTTCATATGGAACGCCTCATTGACAAATCCAGGCAACGCGATAAAGTTATGGGGAGCTATCCTCGAGGCGGGTAAACCCTTCGGAATAGAACCATGCGGCCTTGGTGCCAGAGACACATTGAGGCTTGAGGCGGGAATGTGTCTATACGGAAATGATATTGATGAAAAAACAACTCCTCTTGAGGCAGCACTGAGTTTTGTAGTGAAACTTCAGAAAAACAACTTCATCGGAAAAGAGGTATTAGTGAAACAGAAAAACGAGGGAATAAAACGCAAACGCATAGGAATACAAATGATAGAACAGGGAATACCAAGACCACACTTCGACATATGCAATGGTAAAGGTGAAAAAATAGGATACTTAACCAGCGGAACCTTCTCACCTCTCCTCAACTACGGCATAGGAATAGGTTATGTTCAAACCCCCTATGTTCAAGAAGGGAACATCGTAAACGTTGACATAAGGAGTAAAATGGTAAAAGCAAAAATCGTATCATTTCCTTTCTACGACCCTGAAAAATATGGATTCAAACGCAAAACTCCTCTGCAAATGTGAAGAACCGTTTGGCTAAAGAAAAATCCAAGCGCAAGCCTGTAAGTTCTTATGCATGTGAGTAACTCGTATTTAGCGTTTCTCCTTTTTTCAAAGCCCCCTAGGAAAAGCATATAAGAATGATTACGTCATGCGAACCATCTGTTAACCGCAAGAATAATAAAACACCCTAATAATCTGTGTAAGAGAGATGAACTCAAAATGAGGATTAAGGACATCCTATCGAAAGAACGGGTTGTTAATGGACTAAAAGGTTTAGGAAAACTCCGAGTCAAAGTAAGCCACAGTTCCTTAATGACTTTTTCAGCTTTACTACTCATACTTTTCATCGCTTTTATCATACGCATATTCCCACTGCGTTGGGAGATACAAACTGGTGCAATGCACCTTTCTGAATTCGACCCCTACTATCAATATAGCCTTACGAAATACATGGTAGAAAACGGTTTAATCTCACCTTATTGGCCGACCCAGTGGATTGATAAGCAACGCTGGTACCCAGACGGAATTAACATGGCCAGGTCGTTTCCTGCATTACCAATGACTGCGGCATTTTTCTATAAAATTATTTCAGCTCTGGGGGTAAACATCGAACTGATGAGTTTCTGTGCACTCTTTCCTGCAATGATGGGAACGTTGGCCTGTTTAATAATTTACTTTTTAGGCAAAGACATAGGAGGGAAACCCGTTGGCATGTTTGCAGCTCTCTTTCTGGCTCTAAGCCCCTCCTTCATTCAGCGAACCGCCCTCGGTTTCTTTGACGACGAAACCATAGGGATGGTTGCACTTCTGTTATTTAGTATAATGTTTTTGAGGGCAAATGAAGAGGAAAGACCGATTGGTTCAGCATTGAAATATTCACTTGGCTCTGCGCTAGCCTTGGCATACTTCTGCTCTGGATGGGGAGCCGCATTTTATCCGATAGGTCTGACTGTGCTTTTTGTTTTTGTGTTAATTCTGATGAGGAGATATACGCAACGTCTCTTATTGTCGTACGGCGTAACCTTTGGATTGGGATTATTCTTAGCCATAAATGTTCCCTTCGTTTCTCCAACGTTTCTGACAACCTCTGCTATTATGCCAGTTGGAGGCGTGTTTATCCTACTTTTTCTCAGCGAAATTGTCCGCAACCTAACCTCTATTAAGTCAAAGGTTATCTTCACCGCACTATTTCTGGCTCTATTAATTGGCGCCTTTACCATACTTTGGAATTTTGGCTACATGCAAGAGCTTGGTGGAAAGTTCATTTCCGTTATAAATCCATTCGCACGCGAGGCATCGCCTCTCATAGAGTCCGTGGCCGAGCACCGAATCTCAGCTTGGGGTTCAATTTACTACGAGTTCGGCATAGGAATAATATTCTTTATAGCAGGCCTGTTCTTCACATTGAGAAATCCCAACAACAAGAATCTGTTTATATTACTCTTCGGTTTAACATCCCTTTACTTTGCATCTTCAATGGTGCGATTGCTTGTTCTAATGGCTCCGGCCTTTGGACTTCTGGCGTCAGTCGGAGTCCTCGGAGTGTTAAAACCCTTTTTCACGTTGTTCAGAGAACCGCCGAAAATCGTTACAAAAGCGAAGTATGGCTTTGAGCATGTTGGAAGAGAATTCAGTGGTACTGCTATATTTCTGATATTCATAATTCTAATGACAAACTTTGCTTTCGCACCACAATCTGGCGGTATGCCTAAGGTCTATAGCCAAGCTTATGCTCCAGTCACCATTACAGCGGGTAGTCTTCCTATATCCCCCAATGAACCCGTGCAGGAATGGCTGGACATGCTAAAGTATTTGAACGATCTACAAGACTCAACCACAGTCGTCAGCAGTTGGTGGGACTATGGGTATTGGTTAACAATGCTTGGAAACGTAACGTCACTTGCTGACAACGCCACAATAAACACCACGCAAATAGAAAACGTTGGTTTCACATTCATGGCTAACGAGACGCAATCATTGCAGATGTTAAAGTTGTACAATGCAAAATACGTTCTCGTGTTTACAAGTCTTGTTACGGGACAAAGTGGGGAACAGTGGGGCGCAAGCTGGGCTGGCTATGGAGACGAGGGAAAATGGATGTGGATGGCACGAATTTCAGGCAAGGCACACGATCGATTTGTACGTGGTGGTTATTTTGATGAGAACTCTGCATGGAATAATGAAGACAAGTTTGGAAAATATGACAACGAAACGAACAGATGGGGATGGAATGATGCGGGAAAGAACTCGACAATCTACAAGCTAATGAGTTGGGGAAAACAGCAGTGGTGCACCGAAAATGATGCCAGTATTGATGAAGTTGGCGTTCAGCCAGAATACTTTAAACAAGCCTATTTCGCAGGGCTAAAGTTATCTCCGACAGACGCGCGTAGCAAGTACGGAGGCATTGTTCCGCTCATATGCCTTTACGAAATTGACTGGCAAAAATATTACGCTGATTACCCGAATCGCCGATAAGGGAGAGATGGCTTGTTCCCGAAAGTTCCTGATCATCATAAGCCAAACAAGCCCTTAGTTCCTAGTGGTTTAGGTGTAATATACGTTCTAGCTAGTGCAACATATCTTTTCTTGCTGCATTACTACGAGGAAATTAACGTGTCTAGCAATGTTTCTCCGGCTTTGACTTTGGCCGTTTGCATTTTGTTTGGTGGTTTTATGGGTTTGCTTGATGATTGGATGGATTTGCGGTGGCGTTACAAGGCTTTCTTTCCCCTGATAACTGCAATTCCGCTTGTTTCGTTGGCCCACAGACTTCCACTGCGTACATCTATCACAATTCCTATCTTAGGACCTGTGCCTTTTGATGCGTCCTACGTTTTAATAATTATTCCGCTAATTGTAACCGTAACTACTAACACCGTGAATCAGCTGGGGGGTTTGAATGGTCTGGAGACAATCTGTCCAGCAATAGTCATGATTGGGCTGATGTCGTTCTCTGGAACAAAGGCGATTCTATTATCTGTTCCATTAGTTGTGTGGCTTCTTCTTGCCTTCTTTAACTTTCGAGGCAAAATTTTCGTTGGCAACACGGGATCTTTTGCGATGGGAACAACATTAGCCGCATTTGCGATTATTTCGGATTTGAAATCTGATCTTTTAATTTCACTTTTGCCTTACATTTTTAATTCTTCTCTGATTTTGTTGACCTTCTTCTTTTTTAGAACTAGGGCGAATGTTACTTTTGATGGGGAAAAGTTGTGTTCAGATCATAGAAGAAGCCTCATTACCGTTATTACTTATCGTC
>CAZADP010000027.1:0-9659 GCA_964483905.1 uncultured Candidatus Bathyarchaeia archaeon
CTTCCGCAAGTCCTCCTTTTCAGTGAAAGGAATTTTCTCTAAATCATTGAGAGTTTTTACGTCTTCAGGGGTGATTCCAGCATCCTTAAACTTCTTTTTGTAAACGGGAACTTTTTCATGACAGTATTTCACAATTTTTCTGAGGCGTTCCTCTTGCGACTCTACGAGTTTACTTCTTGGCATTTTTTCGAATTCTGGCTGAAAAATCCAGCTTTCAACAGAGCCCTTCATCATGTCACCGCATAGCTTTCCCTAACCATAAAGAAGATAATAAAATTAAGTCTTGTGACATTATTAAGGAAGAGTTAACGTTAAGTTTCGCATTACTCGCACTATTTTTTCTCTTGTTAAGGGATCTGGGATAGCTATGGATTTAGTTGGAAGAAGTTTACGAATTTGTTGATAAAAAACTCTGAGTTGTTCTTGGAAGAGTTTCAGAGAATTCATCTGCAAGCCTGGAATCAGCCACCATTAGTATCGATATAGGAGACGATTTTTGCAATGATGACCTGCGATTGTTGCCGTCTTGGTCTGAAGAGATTGACTGCGTGAATAACTCGCAATAACAGGACAAGAATAACTAGTAGTAAAAGGGCAATGGCCAAGAGCGTTTCATTGCGATAAATGTAAAAGACAAACACAGCAGGAAGTAGGATAAACAAAATTATGGCAACAAGAGAAAATGGAACGTGCCACCTGCTCAAGTGTCTGTGCCCTCTTCTTTTGGCGTCTTTCTATCACCTCTAACTACCACTACCTATAAATGATAATATTTGTCTGAACCTTTAGAGCGGGCTAAGATCACCATTGTGACGAGGCATCAGCTCAGCTCCAGCGCGATAGTTCGAGAGATATTTCATGTTGATTTGACGAAATCGTGAAATTTTCCGCAATGTTGAAAAACATCAGAATTATAGCGAAAAGCGGAAAAAGTGCGGGAGTCCAGGAGATGTCTCCACTTCAAGATTTCTTTAGAGGCGTTAACCATCGCGAAATTTCTGTTTCTTTTTCCATCTCAACTTTGATTCCCATCGGTTCAAAAGTTTGGTTTAAAGCAGTTTGCAAATTTCGAACGTAATCTTCTACATTTATTTCTGATAGGTTTTTGACATGTTCTGCTGGTTTTACCGTGAAGGATTTTTCCTTATAGGTGAAGGATTTGACTTTAATAAAGGAAACTGTATCCCATCTTTGCAATTTTTTACCAGCGTCTATCAACTGCAAAGCACATTGGTACTGCTGAGCCGCTGTCTTCATATCCGTTATCTTCTCGTTGGGATCAAAATAAAGCCGCACAGAATAGGTTAAGTCTTCCAGCCTAACTTTCCTATTCTTCAAGTCGTCAATGGTTTTCTTAACAATCTCTTTAATCACTTTCTTCGCATGCTCGTATTCCTCTTGATTTTTAACATTAGAAAGCGCTCTAACGCATTGCTGAAAAACATTGTTAATATACTTTGGTGAATTGGATTTTATCGGCGTAACTCCTTTGATGTCTGGTGTTCCGTCGAGTAGTATGCCAAAATAGGCTTTCTTCGCTTTTGGCAAAACACATAGGTTGTAACGTTTTTCCACGGCCAAATCTAAACTAAACTTTTCTTTCACAGTTTTAATAAGACATTCCACTTGCTCGTTTGAAGCGTTGTCTAAAAATAGCGAATCCGTATCGCCATAAACAGGTTTTAAACCCTTTTCCTCTGCAATCCTCCAAGTTTCTTTAAGTGCATAGCGGCTGTAACCTGTTATGGCTTCTGCGAGCGGTGGACAAGCCACGCCGTGGATCCTAACCGTAACGCCATAGCTTGAGACAGTAATCAGCTTCAACAGCTTCGCCGCTACGCTTGCAATTTTCCTCTCCTCTTCCGGTAAAGAATTGTCCTTCGAGTTTGGCTTAAACAGCCTTATTCGCAGTTCCTTCAAGGCAGCAACAAGGATGGAGTAGAAGCCCCTGCGTTTTGTGCAAACATGGTACTCGACATCTGGGATCCTATTGCTTTTGCATTCGGGATGGATGCAATCAACTGTTTCGTAGGATAAATTGAAGCTGTCAATGCAGCTCGGATATAGACTTTCGAAATCGCACACAACAGTATTAAAGTAGACTCCAGGCGTAGGGGCAACAGTTAAAGCCCCAACAACTCTATGTGGTGTCTTTCCTCTTTTCAATTCTTCGGAGGTCGGAATAAGAACGTTACTTTTTCTTAAATAAGTGCAAATCATCGACTTTATCCATTCGCTCACGCGTCTGCTGCTAAAAGCTTCAATTAAGGGGATGTTGGCTACTCTAGAAAGCATCCACGTAGCATAAACCTTTTCTTGGTCGATTTCTTTGACGCCGAAGAATTCTGGGCTTAATTTTGTAATCGGTTGGAGAAGAAGATTAAGCCAATAAGAAATTTGCGCATACTTTAGCGCATCTTTTGCCTTCACTTCTTTAAAGTTTCCCTCAAACTTTTCTATTGGCGCATCAAAAATTGGCTGCAAACTGTTTTCAGAATGCAATGCTCCGAAAATCAGTCCTTTATCGTAAACGTATGATTTTAGAAAATCAATTTCACTTTCCCAAGGTTGACGGAATCTCCTAGCAGCTTTTAAGGTAATTTTAGGGTTTGGCCAAGAAATTTTTTCTAAAGCCCTCTTTTCGCCCGTAAATAAATCAACTTTTTCTACTGTTTCTGCTTCGCCACTGAAATACTTGACAACTTCTTTCTCTTCTTCTGTTAACGGATGAGCAACTAAAAAATACGGTTTGAATTTGTCATCAATAAATTCTCTGATTTCTCCATCCGTGCCTGAAAATTTGAGTTTTATAGCGTTTGTTTCAGTTAACTTTGCATCGAGAAGATAAAGTGCGTTCAAAACCTTATACTCCGCATAAACCCAGTTGCATTTCTATATCAGACAAGTCTTCTTGGTTTATTTTTTTTGGGTAATTATAGATGGGGCCGCTTGGCTTCTCATTATAATACGGGCGGTTGCAGTTTGGGCATCCGGATGTTAGAAAAGGCGTTCCACAGCGGATAATTTGAGTTAGGATTTTATTTGCAACGCCGAAATCGCTTATACACTCTCCAGAATCAAAATGCATGTCCTCATATCTTGCAATCTTATTCAAAATTAGATGTCTTGCAATTTGAATTTGCCTATACTTTTGAATTTCTGGCTGAGCAGCATTCTCTAGGGCTGTTCCTGAAATTGGAGTGAAAGCAAAAAGTGCTGGCAAAACTCCAATATCCACACATTTTTGAATAGTGTTAACCATTTCCTTTTCAGTTTCGCCTAGCCCAACAATTAAATGTGTGCTGACCCTATCTTTTCCAAAAATGCTAACCGCCTCGTTTAGTAGTTTAAACTGGTTTTTCCAGATGTATGGGCCTCTGGCAGATGCACCCTTAACTTTGTCAAACAATTTTTCTGTGGCAACGTCTAAGGGTATTCCAATCCTTTCAGTTCCAGCTTCTGCCAATTGCCTTATGTTTTCGCTGTTCAGGGGTTGGCACGAAATCGAAATAGGAACGTTGATGTGCTGGTTAATTTTTTCAACTAGAACTAAAAGATGCGTAAAAACTTCTGGATAGTTTAGGGCTTGGATGCAAACACGCTTTGTTTTGCCATTCCTAACAGCTTCAGCTATCCCGCTAAGGACTTTTTCTGTTGAAAAAGCAGGCCACGAAACCCTTGACAGCATGTCTGCTCTGCCGTGACTTTCTCTCGCTTGCGGACAAAAACCACAGTTTGCAAAACATTTACCTCGCCTATACGTCATTAGATAAGTAGTTGTGGGTACAGCGTTGAGTTTGCCTTCTAAAAGTCCAAGAACTATGGCAGAGCCCAAGGACACGCGAATTCGTTTAGGCAGTTCTGCTGAAACAGTCAACTTCAACCACGCTGTAAGGGCACATTTAATTAGGTCAGGTTTGGCCTAATATCTGTTGCAATGGCACCCGCTCTTTTATTAAAGATTTTGAATTCACAAATGATTTATCAAACCGAAACGAAATCGGGATAAGGGGCGCATCTGATTGCGAAGGTCAAAGCTTGAATCCTGTGAGGCAATTCTAGAAACTCTATTAAGCCATCCTTTGACCGTGGATGACATGGCATATAAAACCGACATGGATTGCACCGTTTTAAGGAGATATCTGAACTTCCTCATAACAGAACGTCTTGTAGAAGAAAGGCCCTCAAACAAGGAGACGCTACATGCCATCACTGAAAAAGGCACAGCCGTATTTAAAGCCCTAAACTTTCAAAGGTACGTTGAGAAGGTCATAAAATCCATTAGGGCTGTGGATGATGCTTCGCAAGTTATACCGATCCTGTCAAAGCTTACTAGCGAAGAAAAAGAGAAAACTAAAGACTGAATTGACTCCGCCTATTTCAGCGTTTGATCCAGATATGAACAAAAACTATTAAACAAGTGACAGAGCATTCTTTCAAGAGGAAAATGCCGCATCTTTCACTTGAAACAGTTTGGCACATGAATGAAAAAGAGCTTCTAAAGATCCTCGATAACAATCTGCATCTTTCCAGACCGAAGAAAATCTATTTCTATGCTCCGAGTTTCATGTATTACAAAACAAATTATTACTCTTCATCGCCTAAGGATTTTCCAACAATCTCTGTGACAGGCAAAAGTTGCGCATTAAAATGCAAACATTGCGGCGGAAAAATATTAGAAACTATGTATCCGGCAACTACCCCTGAAATGCTTTTTGAGTTGTGCGCAGAGCTCAAACAGGAGGGCGCAGTAGGTTGCCTCATGAGCGGTGGATGCTTGCCAGATGGTTCGGTGCCTATCAGAAAATTTGTTGACGAAATTGGAAAGGTTAAACGTGAATTAGGCTTAACGGTCTTTGTCCATACAGGTATTATTGACCTAAACACAGCCGAGAGCCTTAAGCAAGCAAGTGTTGATTCTGCGTTGATAGACATCATCGGCTCAGACGAAACCATAAGAGAAATTTATAACTTGAATGTGACTGTCAAGGATTATGAAGATTCTTTGAAGGCATTACATGACGCTAACATAGCTTTTGTGCCACACATTATTGTTGGGCTGCATCATGGAAAACTAAAAGGAGAATTAAAAGCATTAGAAATAATATCCCAGTACAAGCCTTCGGGGCTGGTTGTGATCGTATTTATGCCAATACGTGGAACGCAAATGACAAATGTCGAACCTCCAAAACCATTGGATATAGCGAAAGTCATTACTGCTGCGAGGCTGATGTTCCCTCAAACGCCTCTGGTTTTGGGTTGCATGAGACCAAAAGGCAAACATTGCATACAGACAGACATTTTAGCCATAAAAGCTGGAGTAAATGCTATAGCATTTCCAACAGAAGAAGCAATAGAGTTTGCCAAAAATCAAGGATGCGAAACAGCCTTTTCTTCCCACTGCTGTGCCCAAATCGTCTCGGATATCAAAGATTCAACAGCCTTTAGAAACGGAACTTCCTAAAGCATTCATTTTCGCTTTTCAAGCCCCTTGATTATTGAGTCGGGCTTCTACTCAGCTCTTCGATGCTTGAACCGCTTTTCTGGGTCCTTGTTGCTGCGGTGCTTTGGCATTCCTCTTCAGACAAATATAGCTTTTCTGAATTGATAAAAGGGGTTGCAGTTTTCGAAGAGTTTCGAAGTAGCATATACGAAGTTTTCACAAAATCAATAGGTTTTGGAGCGCTACTTGTTTGAGTGTGAAGCCTGCCTAAGCATCATGAAGCCTAAAACCACAGACCACATCAACGCTGAAATTGCAGAAATCGCTTCTGGAATTGCAACACCATGAGCAAAATGCGTTGTGAATTGTAAAATCCACACAACCACCGCAATCATCGCCGCTAGAAGAGTGAACAGGCCAATTTTCACTTTGTCCATAAGCAAGAAAGTTGCGCAGATGACAGACATGGATATTGGGAAAAGAACGAAAAACGCCACAGAAGCTTGATAATGCATTGGCTTTACGCTTTCTGGAAAAACACCTATTGCGACAAGAGCCAAGGCATCAAGTGCAAAGAGGAGAGCGCCAATTCTACCTAACAATCTATCCTTTAGAAAAATGAATATGCCAGATGCGAATATGAGGGCTAAGATTCCGCCAATCATAAGCCCAGAATTAAACAAAATTGCAGTAGCACCTTCCTGTATGCCTAAATCGCTTAGGGCATTTTCTGTCCAGCTAAATTGCGGAGAATAGGCTATGGCGAGCAAAATGAATGTGAAAATGACAATAGGGGTAATGATACCACAAATTCCAGATAATCTGAGCCAAATAACATCACGCTGGTTCAAGGTAACACACTCCTTCATGATAATAGTTTTAGATTATTTCTATGTTACTCAAAATATGATGACAGTCAAAAACAAGATCAATCGCATCTTAGAATGCATATAGTTTCGGGTTAAGTTTTTATTTACGACCTCTTTCATCCTTGAAATTTCAAAGAATGGCTTAGGCGAGTAAGATAAATGGAAAAGCCTCTATGGATGATCTGCATAACGCACATGTTCATTGAAGTCTATCTTCTCATGCAGGTTGCCCTAATTCCCGTCATCATTCGAGAATTTCAATTAAGCCTCCTCGAAGCCTCCCTTGTGGCTACCATTCCAAGCCTCATCACCCTATTGATGAATATACCCTCAGGATTTTTGGCGGACCGATTCAGTGCCCGCCATCTCTTGTTTGCCAGTATGCTAATAGAAGGACTATCAACTTTTCTCGTCAGTCAGACAAACAGCTTCTGGACGCTAGTGCTAGGAGTATCTTTACTGAAGATCTCATCTCCTATATACCATATCTCCGGATTGAGCCAGCTTAGTCGAATGGCTAAACCAAAGCAAATAAGTAGATCGATAGGCTTCCATAATGCCCTAGGAAATTTAGGCTCGGCTGGAGGTCTCGTGACCCTTACTGTTTTTTTGTCAACGATGGGTTGGAGGCTGACCTACTTATTTTGGACCCTGCCAATTCTAAGTTGGGGGTTCATACTTCTAAAGTCTTCCCAGTTCAAAGCTAAACGCGTGGCTCAAGCAGAACATTCAGAAAATAGAGGTAGACTCTCACGGGTATCTCTAATTTTTTCCTCAGGTTTCCTAGTTCTGCTTGTAGTAATAGGCGTCAGAGAATTGGGAGCAACAGGAAGCTCAACCTTTATGACAACATATTTTGTTGATGCCAGAGGCTTAACCGAGGCTACTGCAAGCTTAATCTTTAGTTTAGGACCGTTCGTAGGAATAATTGGCTCCATTGGTGGCGGTTACTTGGGGGAAAGAATGGGCGCAAAGAAAGCTCTCGGTTGGGCCATACTAGGTTGTGCGATTTCACTTTTGGTATTATCTTTGACTTCACAGCTTTATCTTCTCACTCTCATCTATCTTTTCTATTCATTTTTTAACAGTGCATTATGGTCACCCATGAATACAATAGTTGCAAACGTAACGCCAGAAACAGAAAGAGGAATGAGCTACAGCGTTTACTTCTTCACAGAAGGACTAATAGCTTCTATTGCACCCACCGTCGCAGCCGGGGTTATAGAATTGACTGATGTTTGGTTCATATTTCCCTTCAGCGTAGTATTTCTAATCACAAGCGTTATTATACTCAAATTTCTTCAGCTTTCCCAACCGACAATAAGATAATTTTTAAACTCTCAAGTAAAATAGCCATCAATTGATTAAGGAGAGAAGCATATGGATCATAACTTTCAAAGAAGACTGATTGGGCTCCAAGAGAAAATGGAAGAAATCGATCTCGACTTGGTTGTCTATGGTTCTTGCCAAAACTTCCAGTATTTAACCGGATTGTTAATTGACTGGCGACATGGAATCGATCTTGGAAGCGAAGCGAACAACGTCTTTGTTCCCAGAAAGGGAGACCCGATATTAACATTGTCCGAAGAGATGTCCGAAAAGTCGCCTCAAACTTGGATTAAGGATGTCAGGACCTTGAAGAAAGAAGAGGATTATGGAGATTTGATCGGGAAACTTATCTCTGACCTAGACCTAAAGATAAGAAAAATCGGGTTAGGAGATCATGTCTGGGGATCAACAACCGCGGACATCGCAAGAGCAGTCAAAGGCGCCGATTTCCACAAAGCTGAGTCATTGATGGATCACTTGAGAATGATTAAGGACAGCGGGGAGATTGAGAAGCTTAGAAAAGTTGCCAAGCTTACTGACCAAGTGATGGAAGCAGTAGTACCAGAAATCAAGAAAGGAGTCACCCAACTTGAGCTGGAACTCGCAGTTGAGTTTCATGGAAGGCAACTAGGAGCATCAGACATATCCTTTCATCCTACCGCCGGATTCGTTAAATCTGGCTCTGATGCTTCGCCAAATCCTTTCACATATCCAAAAGATAAAGGATTAGTGTCCAAAACCTCCATCGCCTTTGATATAGGCTTTGTAATGGATGGCTATTGCTCAGACTTTGGAAGAAGTTTCTATTTCGGACTAGCCGACGCAGAGGTCAAGAAAGGATACAAGGCTTTGCAGCAAGCAGTCTTGGAAACTGTGGATAAGATGCGAGATGGCAGTTTGCGTGTCTGCGACCTCTTCCCAGCTTTAGAGAAGATATTGGACAGATTTGGATATGGGGATTATCTGCGTGCGCGCCTACCGACGCGAAACCTCGGACACAACATAGGCGTTGAGGTGCATGAGCCTCCGTGGCTGAGTCCAGCTTATGATGAAGTTCTTCGCAAAGACATGGTTATGGCTTTGGAACCTAAAATATGGCATGCTGGCGAATATTATCTTCGAGTCGAGGACGTTGTCCTTGTCGGATCAAGAAATACAGAGTTTCTAACGAGCTTCGATAGGGAACTGTTTCAATTATAGCCAACAAAAGAACTAGCGTTTTTCTCCTCTCATGAAAAAATATGTTTTGTATTTTTTGAATCCTACCTTTTCATATGCTCGGATTGCTGGCGGGTTGTCACTCAATACGTAGATCATTGCAATAGGAAGTTTTTCCAATATTTTCCTAACTAACTCTGACACTATTGATGTTGCATAACCCTTGTTTCTGTGAGCTTCGCGGGTGGCAACTATCCCTATGTGGCCTCCCCACTCGGTTAAACGTGCGTTTCCGATTGAAGCAAGTTCTCCATTGATTTTTATTCCAAGCCAGTTTGCACCACGGTTCATGCCATCGATTATGTTTTGATCGGTTGTGGTTCCCCAAAATTCAGGGTCAGCCTTTTTCATTATGGTTGCTATTTGCTCGGCTTCAGTGGCGTCTAACTTGGCTATTGAATGCTTAACGTGAAGGCTTTCTTCTCCTTTGTGAAGAACCATAAGCATCATTTGATGGGTTGATGTTGGTTTGTACCTCTCGAGGACGTAGGGTTTATGTTGTTCTAGGGCTTGCAATTCGACTTTGTCCAAATCTAATCTTTCCAAAAGGGCTTTTGCGGCTTCTTGGCTTCCTCTTAGCTGAACAATGCTATGCCTGTAAACCAGTAGCATTCCGTCAATTCGGTTTTCTCTCAGAGCTAGCAGAATTTTTGTCTCGTTTCTGTTATGTTTCCAGTCAAATGCAAAGAAGTAATAATAAGGAATATCTTGGTTTACGTGTTCCCAAAAAATAGGTTCCGATGATGCTTCAAGAGGAACTATTTCCATCTAACCCTTCCCTTTGACAGTGAGGATTTTTT
>CAZADP010000028.1:0-9617 GCA_964483905.1 uncultured Candidatus Bathyarchaeia archaeon
TTTGCACTGCTGCTTCGAAACTTCGAACACATCAACAATTTTCTTTTTGTATTGTTCCGAAATTTGGGCTTCCCATTTGTCATATCTTTTCTTCGATTTTCGAAAAATCAAAATGCTCTCATCGTTCAAGTCCGGCATTTTTAACCCTTTGTCCTTACGCAGTGCATCCATCAAAAAGGCTTGTCTAAGTGAAACGGCTAGGCATCGCTCATTCTTCTTGGCTATTCGATAGAAGGAATTCAATCTGTCAACATCTGTATAGGCAAACTCTGTAAGCACTATGCCACTTGCCTGCCCAACAATTTGATTTAATTTATTTTCAACTTCAACTTCAGAAGAAACAGATGCACCAGTCAAATTCGTGGCTTCAGTAACAACAGCCACAGGCTCGGCTTCCTTGGCTTTTTCAACAAAATCCGATGTCATTTCCGGCTTGGCTCCGTGAACCCTAAAATCTCCAGTGTAAACAACAGCACCACTAGAAGTGTGAATGATAAAGCCATAAGCGCCTGGAACCGAATGATCAACGTGAATTGGCTCAATTTTCAGAGGATCAATAGCAATAGTCTTCCCTGTTCTAAAAGGCTTAAAAGTTATGCCTTCAACGTTAAACTCCAAATCGGCTCTGCGCATCTCACTCAGCGCTTGCAAAATAATCCTTGTTGTTTCCCCACAATAGACCGGAATTTCACGGTTTACGAAGGACAAATAAGCTGAATGATCCATATGCCCGTGCGAAACAAAAACAGCGTCAATCTCAGGAGCTTTTTCATCAAACTTGTAGAAGCCTTCAATTCTTGGCAAAATCCCAAGCTCCTGTAAACTTTTTTCACTTTTTGGCGAAAGAAAGGGTGGAGAATAAAACTGTTTCTTCAAGGCAAAGGACATGCCAAAATCGAAGAAAACCTTGATATCTCTATCTTGCAGTAAGATTTTGTTTCCGCCTATTTCGTTTACTCCACCGTAGAAGGTTAAGGTCGTCTCATGCTTAACCATACTAATCACGCCAGTTTGTCTGCTTTTCTGCAAACGTTCGATATAACAAACATTGTAAGTGGAAAGGTGAAAACGCTGAAAACTCTTGTGTACTTCGGATTTCCAGCCTTCTTAACGACATCAGGGTTTCCTCCAGCCTTCAAATATCCGCCTATGAAAGTCTTTGCAACAAGCTCAGCTGCACGGCTTCCAGAAAATGGTGAAATGTAGTGTCCGGCATAATACAAAAATTCCGCAATATCCCAAACTTTGTCGCCGTTTCTTGAGGCTTGTTCAAAATCTAACAGGTAAATATCACCATTTTTACTGACCAGAATGTTTTCTGGTTTTGTGTCGCCTAAGGAGATGTCGAGCGCGTGCACTCTAGCGAATATTTCGCCTACCCTCGCTATGACACCAGCGTTCTTCTCACCTTCATTCACGGTCTTCATACCGTCAATTCTTTTTACCACCTTGTCAAGGCTTTCCCCTTCTACATGCTCCATGAAAATTAAACGTTCACTGTGGTTCACGCACAAAACTTTTGGAACACCGAACCCTTCTGAGAGCAAAAACTTGTTGATGGCACATTCCCTCTCTAGCCTTGAACGACCCAAGACAGCAAATGTTCGCGTCCCAACAGCCCACAATGTAAGTGGAAACCACTTGAAATTCGACCAGTCTCTGAACCGCTTGACGACGGTTTTGCTTTCCACGCCATCTGAAATAATCTTGATTAAATATACATCGTTCAAAACGCCACCAATATTCTTAATCTCGACCTTGGCATCTTTACCAGCCGAGAGCACCTTTCTGGCAAAGGCTTCAATATTAATCCTTTCCGCCAACGAGACAAGACCGCTAGCAGTCGGAACATACAGATATCTATGAGGATCTACGAGATGTTGAACGGCATCTGGAGTTTCTTCATCGGCAATCTTCTGAGGCCTAAGAAATACTTCTGCATTTTGTGAAAAGGCATTCAAAATTTGTGGGAAAATTCCAAGCAGAGAAGTAAACAAGGCTCTAGGTGCCGTTCTTGATAAATTTATGAAACGAATCTTTCGGGTCCGAGCACTATTAACAAATTGCTCAGAGATTTTCACGCAGCCTTCTGAAAAACTAATCACCCCATCGTTTTCCAGTTGCTTCAAAGCCTCCAGATATCCGTTAAGAACTGATTCTACTCTTTTCTTCCGTCCATCTTTGCGCAAAAAATTCAATAGGCTGTAAATCATTGGTGGAAAGAGTCGAGCTCTAATCATCATAGCCTCATACAAGAAGTATTCGGGTTTAATGTAGATCTCATAGGAAAGCTCTGGAAAATCTAAAACAAGGTTCTCCAAGAGTTCGAGAACTAAGCGCTTCTTCAGCTTGACTTCTTGAAGATGCAAGTAATCTTCATTTATCATAGGCATATACGAAAAAATCAGTCCTCCAGCCAAGGCTTCGCCTAAAAATCCTCTGTCTACATCTCTTTCAAAAACCCACTCATCAACTGCAAAAAGAACAACAGTTCTCTCGTCAAAAACTTTCAGATAATTCATCAGCCTACGCTGAAAATCGCGAATTACAAGTAAGACCTCAACGGCTACTTTTGGATTGGGAGATCCTAAAGCATAATCACCACAAATAAATGCGGCTGTAATTTTGTAAGACCCAGCGACATGTTTGCAAAAGGCTAAAATTTGCTCTTCTAGTTTTATATTTAGGCCTTTTGGAAGCTGAACCAATATTTCACCTTAAGGGAAGAGGACAGCTACAATAGAATCTACGTCTCTGCGAAATATAGTTAATGCTTTTCGCAGATCATGCCATAAATTCTCAGAATTTTCAGGGCTTTTGCGGCCTTTTCTGGCAAATTGTATAGAGGAATATTCGTATCGCCCAAAACTTCGTGCACCAGTTCAAAGTCTTCTCCTCCAGCAGGTACATCCACAACTGGCTTGTCAGGATATTTTGCCGCTATTTTTGGAATCACTTCTGCATCTTTTGGTTCGAAAAAGCAAGACTTAAGCATGTTAATTATCAAGACTCCGTCTACATTTTTGTCTGAAAGCACAAGTTCCAGCACTTTCTGGTATCTTTCAGCTCGGGCATCAGCTATTATATCTATAGGGTTAGTTGCATCCACACCAGGGTATAAATTTTCAATTTTCTTTTTTGTTTTCTTCGAAAGGCTAGCCAATTTCAAGTTGTTTTTTGCAACGGCGTCGCCAGCCAGTATTGCTGGTCCTCCTACGTTGCTTACAATTGCCACGTTGTCCCCACGCATGGATGGCTGTTTTGAAAGGGCTATTGCCGCGTTCATTAGCTCTTCTATGTTTTCAACCCTTATTGCACCGGCTTTTTTGAATGCAGCATCAAAAATTTCGTCAGCCCCAGCCATTGAGGCTGTGTGTGATTTCGCACGGTGTGCTGATTCCTGTGTTATTCCACCTTTCAAAACTAGGATAGGCTTTTTCTTTACGATTTTTCTGGCTTCTTCTATGAATCTTCTTCCGTTTTTTATCCCTTCCATGTACAGGCATATAACCTTCGTTTCGCTGTCCTTACTAAAATATTGCAACAAGTCAACGTCGTCTATGTCTATTTTGTCTCCCATGAAAGCGAATTTGCTTATGCCAATACCGAAAAAACACACCCAATCAAGTAAACACGCGCCGACCCCACCGCTTTGAGATACAATTGCGATGTTTCCCTTCGTAGGCATAGTATTCCTTTCAAAGGTTGTGTTTAACCCATTAGCCGTGTTTATCACGCCCATAATCGTGTTAGGCCCCAGAATGCCAATACCATATTCTTCTTTTAGTTTAAGCAATTGTTGGCGCTGAGGGTTTTTGTATCCACCAGTGATCATGACGAAGGTTTTTATACCTAACTTAGCGCATTTTTCCGTTTGAATTATTGATTGTCTTGGCGGAAGCATCACAACTGCGAGTTCGGGAACTTGTGGCAATTTATCTAAGTTGTTGTAACCTGCCTTCCCATCCACATCTAAAGCATAGGTCTTCCCACAGAAGAATTTCTTCATATTGTAGATTACGCTTCTAAAGAGCAGCGGAGAAGTCATGCCGACTTTCTCTCGAATTTTGCTTGAGCCTATTAGTACAACCTTCTGTGGTTCAAAAATGGCCTTCACTTCTTCCATTGTATCAACCTTCAAGCCAAATTTGGGCGGGTGGGGAAAGAACATATGCCATCCATATTCATAAATTTAACCTAGTCATTACGTACGTTCTATTATTTTGATGTAGGCAAAAGCTGCACTGACCGTAAAGACAAAAGAGAAAACAAAGACATTCAGAATCATGTTCAAGGAAAAAGATGGGGTGCCAAGCAGAAAAGAACGAATCATGTCTGAAGCACTACTCAACGGATTAACCTCAGCTAAATTCACCAATATCATTGGAAATTTACCCTCCCGCCCCAATTGTTGAATCAAGGAGAGCGGGTAGAAGACGCTACTGCAGAAGAAAAGTGTATAGTAAACTAGGCCTCGTGCAGTGATGAATTTTTCAAGGCTAGAAGTGGAAACTGCAATGGCAATGCTCAGGCCAGAAATGCCCATTGCCAATAGTAGCAACACTGCTAAAATTGCGAGAAGCTGCTCAATCGCAGGAAATCCTAGGAAGGCGAAGCATGTCAGCAAGAGAGGCGACATGTAAAGCATGCCGCGCAGTCCGCCCGACAGTACACGACCTACGGCAAGTTCCAGTCTAGTCATAGGCAGACTTAGCATATACTGATGCACTTCTCTTCGGCGTTCCATATTTATCTCACGTCCAATCATGAAGGCAGAGGCAAACAAGCCCGTTACTGTAAGCCCGGGTGCAAAAAAGTTGAAGTAGCTCTTAATCTGAGCTGTTAGCTCGGCACTTAACATGCGATTGTAGACAATAGCCATTATGAACAGGTCTGCAAGGTTCATACTAATTAAGCCTGCAAGCCACCACTTGTAACGGAAAAAGTTCCTAAAATCATGTTCTAACATGCGAACAACATTCTTCAATCACTGCCACCCCCCACCTTCTATGGTCCTGTCATAGAGTACTATGCCTATAAAAGTGAAGAAGGCAAAGAACGCGATTATGCCGAGCAATGGTGCCAAGGGGTTGTTCAACAAAAAAGCTTCAATCCCTGTACCCCAACGGAACAAGTCTGCAGCAAAGGTGACTGGATTATAGTTTGCAATCCAACCGTAGAGAGGATTTGCTTCTTGCACAAAAGCCAAGGGATACATGGCAGTGCTCAAACGCACAATTAAAGCGTCTAGAACACCCATGAAAATGTCAAAACGATCGCTAGATTTTATCGCAACCGCAATTGTTATGCTCATGCCAGAAACGCCGAAGGCGAATAAAAATAGTGAAAATAAGGAGAATAAGAAGTTAATGGGGTTAATGGTGCCAATAACGTATAAAGCCACACCTATCAATGGTCCAACATATATGAAGGCTCGGAGGCCCCCGCCGATGGATCGTCCTAGCACCAACTGTTTTCTAGAGACTGGGAGGCTAAGTAAGTATTCGAAGACACCGTGTTCTGCTTCTTCGTAAATGTCGAATCCGATGAATACGGCTACCGAGTAAAGCATCATGACTGAGAGCCCAGCTACATAATAGCGGAAGTAGTCTGGGACGTTAATCATGCGCGAGGCAACAATTCCGAACAAAACTATTTGCGAAACAAACCATATAGCCCTCATGATAATCAAGAACTTGTACTGAAAGAATATGCGTATGTCTCTTTCAATAACCAAAAGAAGCTTGTTCGTCTTAAGTTCACACCTCATTTTTCTGAGCTTCTTCAATAGTTAAGCCAGTGTAGTGGACAAATACGTCGTCAAGGCTTGGTTCGCTCATCCGAATGGAAGAAATCTGTGTATTTTTCTTCATCAACATATTCATTATACGCGGTACGACTTCTTCAACTTTATTCAGATAGAGGCGTAAGTTAGAAGATTTAACTTGTACAACATTAACAACCTCATTGAACTTTTTAAGCTCTTCAATAACTTTCGCTGAGGGGTCGTTTTCAAGTTGGATTTCGACGATGTCACCGCCTAAAATGCTGTCTTTCAGCTTTTTAGGTGTGTCACACACAAGCAATTTGCCTCTGTGCATGATTCCAACGCGGTCTGAAAGCATGTCTGCCTCGTAAAGTTCGTTTGTTGCAAGAATAATGGTGCTTCCTTCATCGCGGAGCTCGCGAAGCATATTCCATACCTTATGCTTACCAACAATATCAATCTGGGCAGTAGGCTCGTCAACAATGGCGATTTTTGGCCTCTGAATCAAAATTTTTGCTATTTCAACTCTCTTGCGCATGCCACCTGAAAGCGCGTGAACATTTCTGTGGCGGTAGTCCCACATGTCTAACGCATCCATTACTTCCTTAACTCTTCGCTTTCGTTCTTCTGTTGATAATCCGCAAACTTTGGCGTGCCAGTTCACTATATCATAAGGAGTGCTGACCCACAACATCTTAGGTTCTTGAAATGCTATGCCCAGAAGCCCGCGTACCTTGTCCGGGTTCTTTCTCAGGTCATATTGACCCACAAGCGCCGTCCCATCTGTTGGTCTCATTACTGTTGCAAGCACAAGAATGGTTGTCGTTTTGCCTGCGCCGTTAGGTCCTAGAAGCCCAAGGATTTCCCCGTCTTCAATCTCCAGGTTCAGATGGTCAACTGCCATTAAGTTTCCGAATTTCTTTGTAAGATTGACCATCTGAATTATGGGAGGCATTTCTATACCCGATGCTGAAGCAGATACAATAGAGGAGCAATTAAATAAGATTTACCTTGACAACAAATCCAAAGCAGTCGCTTCTGCTTTTTCCATGACAGCACGCTCATCCAGAGTTTTTACCTGTCCTTTCTCCATCAAGATTTTTCCATCAACGATGACTGTATCAACATCGCTTCCCCGTGTAGCGTAAACAATACTCGCGTAAACATTGTACAATGGTTTCAAGTGGGGTTTTGAAAGGTCAATCAAGATTACGTCGGCCTTTTTACCCTCTTCAAGCATGCCAACATCTTTCTCAATTCCCAAAGCCTTAGCACCTTCAATAGTGGCCATCCTTAAAACATCATAAGCAGACAGAACCGTGGGTTCTTGATAGATCAGCTTTTGAACCAAAGCACCAATCTTTAAAGTTTCAAACATATCAAGCGTGTTATTGCTGGCTGGGCCATCAGTTCCCAAACCAACATTGACGCCGAGACGCAATAAATCGATAACTTTAGCTGCACCTAAACCAAGTTTCATGTTAGCCACAGGAATATATACCACATTAACCCGGCGCTTGGAAAGGATGCACATGTCCTTCTTTGACAAATCTATGCAATGAGCCGCAAGAACATGACCTCTCAAAAAGCCGATCCTATCTAAAAATTCAACTTCTGTAGAACTACAATTTTCAGGTGCCTTAAACATAGTCTTCGATTCAGCCAAATGCAAATGCACACCGACGTTCAGTTCAGAAGCTCTTTCCCTAATCTTTACGAGCAGTTCTGGACTGCAACTGTAAGCTGCATGAGGCCCAAGCATTGTTATTATCCGTCCATTAGCGTATCCATGGAAGCTTTTTGCAAAATTTACGCTTTTATTAAGCATTTTTTTGCCTAGTGCCTTGTTTCCAGCTTCGATTATGCCTTCTGCCAAGACACCCCTTAATCCGCTTTTTTCCACAGCCTTTGCAACTGTGTCCTCGTGAAAATACATGTCGGCAAAACATGTCGTTCCGCTTTTGATCATTTCCAGGCAACCTAATAGAGCACCAACGTAGACATCTTCGGACTTGAGCCTAGCCTCTAGGGGCCATATAGTCTCCTTAAGCCAAGCATCCAAAGGTTGGTCTTCAGCTTTCCCTCTAAAAAGTGTCATGGGCACATGCGTGTGGCAGTTTATTAGACCCGGCATGGCAACCTTTTTCTTTGCATCTATCTTTGTTTCTGCCTTAAGGCCGGTTGCTGATGCGGCTTTGCCTACAAAAGTTATTTTTCCATTTTTTATGGCTATGGCGCCGTCTTCTATGAAGCGTTTATCGTTCATTGGCAGTATAGTGCATCCGTGAATCAGGATGTCTGCTGCTTCCAAAAGTGCACCCTTTTATGTAGAGGGAGAACTGACAATAAAAAGGATACTAATATCGTGTTAGAAGAGACTTTGTATGTGTCGTTTTTAGGACTGCGCCTGCTAAATTAGTGGTTTTGGTTCCTCGATTCTCTTCAGGAAGTGGCGCAAAGCTGGCTGAGGAGTATTTTCCTCCGTCAAAACTCCTTTGGGTACTCTAGGCGCACCTATTTTCTGGCATATGAAGTTGAGCGAATCCTCTGTGAAGTTCAGCAGGCTCTGACCTTCACTCGTCAATTTATATACTTTCCTAGGTCGTTCTGTGCTCATATTCCATTCACTTTTTACGTAGCCCTTTTTCTCTAACGTGCCTAGGAGTGGATAAATGGTGCTGGGTCCGAAGTATACTCCAAATGTTTTGCGGATTTTTGTGATTATCTGGTAGCCATGCATCGGCTGTGCACTTAGGAACTGAAGCACTATGAGATCTAAAAGTCCCTTCATCAATTTGACCTGAACTTCTTTCGAGTTGTTCATCATCTCACTATTCCCTTTTGTTTTTTTGTCCAACAGTTTTTCTGTTAGACGCGGATACAATATGTCCTTCTTCGGACATATCTCAAGACTTTATACTGCATAAACGACAATATAAAGGTTAATGCTTACCGCAAACATAAAGAAGCATAACAGCGCATACTAAAATATCCCATTCTTTACATAAATTAAATAAGCCAAACCATGAACCAGTTCAAAACAGAATATGTTTAGAGAGTGAAAAATTGAAAGAAAGCTTTCGAAAGGGAATTGTTCAACGCATAATCAAAAACCTGTTAGACATTCAGATACTAATGCTGATCCAAACACAACCAATGTGGGGCTATAAAATAAAAAAGCAAGTTGAAGCAAAATTCGGTGTAAAACTAAGACACGGCGCACTCTACCCGCTACTTAATTCATTAGAACAGAAAGGCTTTCTCACAAGCCAAGAACAAAAACAAGGAGGAAGAACAAGAAAAGTATACAATATCACGAAGAAAGGAAAGCAATACATAAAAGCATACAAGGACATACTAAAAGAGCAAATAGCTGGTAAAGATATCAAATAGGATGTCTGTCACCCTCATTCTCGTTTTCTGAACAACATTATTTCACTATGCGTACAGACGTATCCAAAGCCAGATTCTATTAGTTTCCTCACATCTCCAACTGTTCTTGCTGTGGCACTATGGGAATCACCATTGTTGTCAGTTTCTATCAATTGTATGTAGATAATAGTGTTTTGGATGTTCTTGTGACCGAGCAACTGTTGAACAAATAGGATGTTTTTGGTTTTTGGTATTCTGTCGTGGCTTTCATATGTCGCAGTATATGAAATGTTATCTTTTGAATCCATGGATTTTGAAGTTTCATCGTCATTTTCTTTCTTGTTCTAAGAAAGGAGCTTCTCCAGCTTAGCGCGTGCATGCGTGCTAAAGAACCTGACATTTGTATGTAGCTTTTGTTAAACGGCATAAAAAACTTAATTCTAACCATGCGAACTATGTAGAAAAAGGAGGCCATAAG
>CAZADP010000029.1:0-9349 GCA_964483905.1 uncultured Candidatus Bathyarchaeia archaeon
TGATATTGCTTACCTTTTTCGTAAAGCAGCACGGAATAAACAAAAAGGTTACCTATTGTTGTTTCAAACTCGTCCCTTGTTATGTCAAACGAGTTTTCACTGTGATGATTGAACTTGCCGTACGTGAAGGTTAGATCAACCCTGACGTCTCCAAATAGTATTCCTCCCTCCACTTCTCCTTCGTGGAAGCAGATATTCCCTCCTAAGCGTGAATATGCTTCAGACCTTGACTTGATGGTTGAAGCGAGCACATCAAAACATCTCTTTTCAAGAAATACGCACATATCAATACACGATCCTTCCACAGCCTTGCCTCTTGCTAACGACCCTGTCAACACAATTGCATAGAATAACGCTATTTTCCTTGTTTCTTCTGTAGCTGCAGACAAAAGGCGTAGCAAGTTTCAATTTCGCCATATGGTCCTGCTTCCTTGAGACCGTAAGCTTCTTTGTACCCGCGTTTGCGACATATATGTATTGCAGCTGGATGAAACGCATAAAACACTATGGAATCATAGCCTTTGTTTCGAATGTACTCCTCAAAGAAATCGAAGAAACGTTCTCCATAACCTTTTTCCCTATGTTCCTGTGTCAGCCAGAGTTCATGAAGCTCAACGAAATCCTTCTTTCCTCCGAAAAACCCTAATAATATCTCCTTATCTTCTTTGTCTCTAGGATCACCCTCTCTGTGCTCTTCTGTGTCAGTCTCGTGCCAGATCGCGTGACCTATGATTTCATCGTTCTCTCTTATCACGATAAGGTTGAAGAGATTACCGTCAATGTAAGCTTTTAACTTCTTAAGTTGTCCTTCTGCTGCATATTGTCCGATCTTGGCTAAGTATTTGCTGAACTCTTCAAAATCACAACCTATGACAAACCTCATAGCAATACCTTTCTGTGCAATTTCATAAATACTATTAGTTTATACAATATCATTAACATTACCATTAGTTTTATGTCAGATTAAGACTTGTGAAAAAGAGAGATTGCTAAAGTGCACGAGCCCGCTGGGCAAGCATTAAGTACGGTATTAGTAAGACAATAATATTAACAGTGTTTGATGTGATGGTATGGCTGGGCGTACCGAGAAATGGATTGCGACCTTGGTTGCTGGATTGGATGAGCATGTCGATGAGAAGACTAGAGCTAAGATATTTGAACAGTGTGGACGACAATGTCAATCGCAGAGCTTCATCAAGAAAGCCAGAGGCATCTACGAGAAGTCAAAGAACATTGACGAATTCTTGGAGACGCTTGGACGAGTCTACAAGCATTTGCATAGAGAAGGCGACAAAGTGTACATTGTGTATCCCCGATGTTACTGTTCTCAAGTGAACAAGATTCCACGAGGAATACTCTCCGCAACATACTGCAACTGCTCTCGCGGATGGGCTAAAGCATTGTTCGAAGGAGCTCTAGGAAGACCTGTTGAAGTCATGATGGAAAAGTCAATAGTCAGCGGAGACGATCAGTGCAAGTTTAGAATAGTACTGTAGGATGCGTCGAAAGCTAAGAGAACCAAAAAAATTGAAAAAAGATTGGCTCTGTTTAGTCAAGAGGTTCCAAAGAACTAAGAAACTAGAAGGAGATTAGCTTGAGGAAGAACTTAGTCAAATTGTTTCGACAAGAAATGTTATGTAATAAGCATGAAGATGGCAACTGATTGTGAGTGTTAAGAAGCGAAAATGGGATGGTTGTGAAGTGGGATCGCGAATTCGTTTTCATCATGTTGGCATAGTTGTTAAGAACATTAACGAGTCCATTGACAAATATGCCCGTGCGCTTGGGATCGACAAAGAGAAGATTGTTGTGGAGGAAATGAGTTACATGACGGGGAAGGGCGAAACGGAAGAATTCAGGTATGCATTCTTGCCTTTGGCTGAAGAAGAGAACAACTTCATCGAGTTGGTGCAGCCAATTACGCCCGGTCCAACTGCTAGATATTTGGAAAAGCATGGTGAAGGACTATTTCATCTGGCCTTCGAGTCATCCAACATTTTGGAAACTATCGACGACTTCGAAAAAGCTGGAATTCCATTAGCAGGCAAAACTCTAACCCAAGAAATTCTCTCAGTCTTCTTCCATCCAAAACTTGCACATGGAGTCCTATTACAGGTCATAAGAGAAGAAGTGTTTGACTCGACCGGAAGAATAAGACAAGACATAGTCGACAAAGAAAAACACACTTCGTAGTAATGGTGCGCTCTTTGTGATTATCTCTGCCTAGTTGTCGATATCTACAAAGACATTCCAGTTCCTATTCCAAGATGTGAGCCAAACGCCCTGGCAACACGACATAAGACGCTGGAAGCAAGGAAGTGAAAAGCAATAATGGCGTATTGTTGTCCGCACGAGTATGGCCTTGTGATAGAAATAGTCTAACTTCTGTGTCAATATTCTAAACTAAGGGAATGTGTCTAAATGAGTGGCGATAAACTTAAGGAAGCTCAAAGAATCAAAAAAACGTAGAACAATCGTGCTGTTACATACGATGAATGGTATAAGAGTTTTGAGGGTGCCGTAGAAAACTACGTAGACTGGGAACTGCTAAAGCAATATTTACCCAAAAACAAAAATTGAGGGCCTACGAAATTTCGACATTATTATAAAGTAGAAACTTGGAAACTTTGATGTGGCGTAGGAGAAGCGACCATGCATTTGGAAGAGATGAAGAAGGAGATTGAAACTCTCGTTTTAGAGAAGGGCTTCTACAACAAACCTGAGGATATTCCAAAGAAACTGCTTTTTGCGTTCATAGAGCTAGGTGAGGCAAGTGATGCTTGGAAGAAAGGTGAAAGCGCAGAGAAAATAGCTGAGGAACTAATTGACGTGATATTCTATGTGTTAGATGTAAGCAGACTGGCATGTCCTTCGGTAAACATGGATGAAGTGTTCGAGAGGAAACTGGGGAAGAACAAGAGCAGAGAATATCAGTACGGTCAAGGACATCGACTGAAATCACCATGATGTTCATAGGCAAAGACTATTTCTTGATTATGACGAGTTACCTTTCTTGAGAATGACTGATTTTCCATTATTCGAACAGACAATTTCGTCCGGTATTTTCAGAACTACATTGTTTTTATTTGAGACAAAGACGATGTCCTTCGCTGTATAAACCAGTCTAGAACCGTTAGCGATCAGAATGTCTAATTTGTTGTTTTGGTTCTGAAAAGCGAATATGAAACCATGATCTTGGCTGAAACTTTGATGGCTATTTCCTAATCCTTGTTTGAAAAATCGGCTGAACAAATCTTCTGCCCGATCTACAAATCTTTGTTGGTTTTCGTAGCCCATTCTTGCGAACTCTTCCTTGGTTGCTGTACTGAAGTGTTGCTTTATTTTTTCTATGTCGCCTAGCATGAGAAAGGGGTCGCTCAATTCTTTTTCAGTCGGTTTGCCGACAGCACCTTCTTCTGTTTCAACTATTGTATCAAGAAGTAGCTTGCCGTGGCCATGAAATATGTAACCTTTCTCTTGATCACCTAGCTTTATTTGGA
Source organism: uncultured Candidatus Bathyarchaeia archaeon (assembly GCA_964483905.1). GTDB lineage: Archaea > Thermoproteota > Bathyarchaeia > Bathyarchaeales > Bathycorpusculaceae > CAZADP01. The sequence continues at coordinate 3,501 of CAZADP010000029.1, forward strand.
TGGCTAATGTGCCCTTGCTGATTTCTATGGCGCCTTTTTCTGTTTGCTACAGTCTTAGGTCTTGAGTCGATTTTAGAATTGTGTCATCGATTTTGTATTTTTCCCGCATCATTCTTGATTCCTTCTTTCAAGAAATCTGGCAACGCGTCTTGCCATTTTATAGGCAGCCCTACCAGGCATAGTAATGAGATATCGCCCTCTGACCTTCTCTTGAACTACTAATCCTACTTCTTCAAGCACGTTGAGATGGCTTGAAAGTGTGCTCGTAGTGATCTCTGACAGTTTCTCCTGTAGCTCATTGATGTATTTTCCGCCACTCATAAGCTCTTTTAATATTCTCAGCCTATGTTCCTGTCCTAAGGCACTCATGATTTCAGCTGCTTTAGGAAAGTTAACTTCTGCTTCATCCTCTTCTCTAGGTGATTCTTCTCCTTTTATATTTCTTACACCTCTGGGACCAATGAAAATTGATTTTTCAAGTTCGCCGTGAATGCCTTCAGCGACGCCTTCCATCACATCTTCGATGTAATCTTGTACACGATTGCCAATGTCTATGTATATGCCGCGACTTCTATTTCGTCTTCTCTCAGCGTATTCTCTGAGTTGTTCTTTCAGATTTGCGATTTCTTCTTTCAGCTTCTTCATCTCTTCTTTCAGGTCTTCAGACAATGCGATTCTCAGCTCCTTAACTTCATATTTGGCGTTTTCAATTCGATATTTATCGAATAGAAATCGACACTTATAAACATTGCGCACATGTACAGCGAACTAGAGGTATTTCAAATGAGTTGATATCGCATGTTCTTTGCTTTGAAACTACTCTATAGTTTCTTAGCGATAAAGAGTAAACACTTTGCTTCCATTATGGGAACATCGTCCCGCTTTTTACCAAAGCCAGGGTAAACCGCCTTGAATTCCCAACCAGTTTTCCCAAACATTTCAATAAGCTCATGAAGACTCCAAATACGGTGGTCAATGGTAATTTGCTTTTTTAAGACAAAGTTTTTGTCATCTTGCTGAAGTAAACAAGTCCAAATAGCGTGCATACGTGAAGTTTTTACATCAAAATCTCTATCCTCTAACACAATCAGACCTTCGTAGCGTGAAAAGCTCCTTTCTTGAAAGTTTCTAATAATCCAGTCCCTATTCATGATTTCTAAGACAAAAAACCCGTTAGCCCGAACAAGATTGCAACACTGACGCAGAATATCAGCGTTGGTCTTATCGTCGTAGAAGCCAAAGGAAGTAAAGAGATTGATGACACCGTCAAATGGTTTTTCATCGGAGAGTACTGAAGCGATTCTACGCATATCTGCTACTTTGAAACGCACTCTGTCTTCGATTCTCTGACTTTTGGCACGTTCTTTGGCGATTTCAATGTAGCGAGGCGACAAATCAGTTCCTAATACGTGGAGGCCTCTTTTTCCTAACTCGATTGTATGTCTTCCAATACCGCAATTGAGATCGAGAATGTTTTGAGTTTTAAATCCCTGCTCGCCAAGACACTTTAAAAGAAGGTCAACTTCACAACTCGCCTCTGCAGTGCGTTCTTCCAGTGCCTTAAGGAAAAGATCCGGATGTTCCTCAAAAAGTTCTTCAGTCCAATGAGACGTGAATTTTCCCCTCAGTCTGCATTTTATAGTTTAACTATACACGTATTTCAAGTTTGTCAGCAGGTAATGAAACAGAGAGGCTGAGGAGAGATTGGCTATGCGTGCGCGTGAAGCATTTCTTAGAAGCCAAGTTTCTCTCCCACAAATACCAATGTGATGTCGGTTCTACTTGGTTTTTTCTCCATTATCGTGATTATACGGCAGACTCGATCAGGGGCTTCACAGTCCGTACACATTCCAGTGAGAGCGCATGGAGTTTTGTCTCCTCGGCGTTTTGCATTCATTGGGGCTGCAACATTTCTGAGGCGTTGTAGTGCTTCCTCTAGGTCTTTTACGATCTTGTTGATTCCAATAACCAATATGACTCTTTTTGGTCCAAAAATCATCGCTGCAACTCTGTTGCCAGCTTTATCAATGTTGATAAGTTTTCCATCTTCCGTAACAGCGTTGCTGCTGGCCACAAAAACATCTGAGTTTAACTGCTTCCTCATGATGGATGTTATGTTTTCTTCTGGCTGCGACCAATGTTCAAATACGGTGTTTCCCCTTGCAGTCAGAGCATCTATCAAATTAATTTCACGAAGCGTGACAGAGCCTCCAAAACCCACACTAGCGTTAGAAGGAATAAGCGACAACACCTTGTCCAGTGCTTCGTCTTTTGTTGACACAAAGAACGTCTGAAAACCATTCTTCTCCAGAGCAGTCAAAGTTCGATGAATCCTTTCATCGTTAAACCCTATCTTGAGCTCATGCATGTGCCACACCAAGATGGTTTTCTTCATCGAGCTCCTAATTATCATTTCGCACAGAAGAAGTATAGAACTGATCCTGGTTCCAAAGAGTCCAGATAAGCCATAGTGCGCACAACGAGTCTCTTGCAGCCAAGTTGACGTGTGTAATCCATCAACGCACGCATCAAAGAAGCTTTAAAATAGCATTTTTCCAATTATTACTGAAGGAAGAAGATTTGTTAAAATTAAGTTACAAAATTCTGTTGTCTGTCTAGTTTCCATCTTCCTCATCGGATTCTACTTTTTCGGCTTTACACATGATGTGACGTGTCCTAAGTGCGAAGGAAACAGGCAGGTCTGGGAAAAGTGGTACGATTTTGACACTGAAACATGGATTACAGGGTATCGCACTTGCACAAATTGCAGAGGAAGCGGGATAGTATATCTATATTCATCCGTTAGTTATGCTCTTGCGTTTTTCTTCGGTCTTTCTTCCAGTTTTTCGTTAATATTCGCTGTAGATTACGGTGCAACTGCGTTGAGATTGGACTGGAATCCATGGGTGAAAGATGTGAAGGAGGTGCGTTATTGGTTCAACCCTATGTATTTTGTGTGGCTGTTTCATGTGAATAGAAAGAAGTGGGTAGAGTGGACAACTGCCCTAAGCCTGATAGCCACCTTAATAGTGGTTCCTATGATTGCGCTGCCTCTAACATCATATCAACTCATATCAACCCCCATGTTGGGTCAAAACATCTTTGCAGGATGGCTCATTGGGACAGTATTGACAATTCCGTTCGCCATTGCATGGTATCAGAACTACGAAGACCTATCAAAATTGTTATGAATAAAATTGGCTTAGTGCGTGCACGCGCTTAACGTACACGGTTGAAGAACATTAATCGAACAGACCTGACAGAACTAAGAAGATGAAAAGGACTTGAGAAAAATATCTGCTCACTATTAAGGAATTAATATTAAGCAACCTTGCGCTACGATACATTAGATGATTGAATGGGAACAAGAACCGTCATTGAAGAGGATAAGATTGTAGAAACAATCAAGAACATCGCAAAAGATTCGTTCACGGTTCTTGATTTCATAGAAGCTTTCAAAAATATCTACCCTGGAGATTGGAAAAGACTGGTTGAGCGGTTCGGAATGTTTGGAAGCAAGAGAAGATATACGGTTACGACTTATCTTTCAAACAGGCTTGACGTATACTCTCAAAAAGAGAACTCACTCCTAATACCATTTACAAGGTACAAGCAAGCCAAATTCAAGGATTACAGAAAAACCGCAATTGAAGAAAGGAGAGTTTTTGGTAGTCCGTGGATAGCAGTCTTTAGAAAAAAGCATTAGAGAATATGTGAAAGTAAATTGCTCTTTACGCGCGACTTTTTCCACTTTTCCAAAGAGAACCAAGAGGTTAGAAAGATGTAGAGAAAGCTACAAACCATGTGTTCTGTAAGCAACATAGCTATGCGCAAACTTTTTCCCCAGGATATCGCTCATGTCTATGTTGACGGTTAAAGATGATCCACGGAATTGTTGTTGCTTTCATTCCGATTTGCAGGCCGGTGCACAGACCAGTTGTGCTAATCTGCCCTAAATGCCAAGCTCGGATTCCAGTGAGTTCAAAGTTCTGCCCAGAATGTGGAACCGACTTGAGGCCGAAGCAGATTTCCCCAAAATGACATCTCTAATCTGTCAACAAAGGAAGAATCATGTGCATTCAAATCCATTTATTGTACTTGGAACTCGTATCGCTCTTATACTATAGAAAGGTTGAGGCGCGCGGTGGCGGAATTCTAGTTTTGATCAGCGGACCCAAAACATAATAGCGGATTAGTTTGGTATCTGGGCATCAAGCTCATGACAAAGATGTTACACCGCGCGTCTTATCATAAATTTCTTGTCGTTGACATGCGCAAAAGCTAGGTTCAAAAACAAAAAATGGAAGGGGACTGTTTGTGACGAACTTACATTCTCTGGAATAGACCGAAGTAGTTTCCTTCTGGATCCATTGCGATTGCGGTCCAGCCTGTCTTTGGGATCTCTTGCTTAGGGACAATGATTTTGCCGCCTAAAGCCTTGATCTTCTCGATGTATTCATCTACTGACTCAACGTTGATGTAGTTGAGCGGCTTAATCTCCGGAGTTTCCTTCTTGTATATGCCGCCGTTGACACCCGGCCGAATTGGCTGTCCCTGTTTGTCTACGGGCACTGTCTCGATAAGCCAGTAGTCCATCCATTGAACCTTTTCCATTTTCCACCTGAACAGTTGCGAGTAGAACTTCATCAGCTTCTCCATATTTTCAGCCGGAATCTCAAAGTGGACGATGGTATGATCAACCATATACTCCAACCTCTTCCTTATTAGTTTCAGGCTTGTTAAAAACCTAATTGCAAATAGGAAAGTTAGAGAGGGTGCTTTAATTGTACCCAAACAGCGAACTCGGAACGAAAGTAGTATAATAGAGAGGCCGAATAGACTTCGTACGGGAAGCGGCACGCCTAGAAAGAATTTAAGTTTTGATCCCAGTAGAAATTGTGTTATGGACTTGCAGATATTAGACGCTGTCAAGAACGACGTTGAAAGTTTGATAGATATCTATACTTCACCACATTTGTATCACAATCGAGACGAAGCCGGATGGTTTGTGAAATCCTTCTTTGACTATCATCACATAAAAGTCGTGAAATGTGAAAAACGGATAGTAGGCGCCGCGTTTTGGAATGTTGTCGAAGAGAAACATCATGGGTTGGCTGAGATTGTAGACTTCTGGATTGACCAAGACTTCAGAAGAAGAGGCATCGGAGAGAGACTTCTCCAGTCAGTCATTGAAGACATGAAGCAATTCTTTGCAAAGGATAACTATTTGCTTCGAAAAGTCCTAGTGACAACGGGTGATGACAATGAACCGGCAAGTAAACTCTATGAAAAGATTGGTTTTCAAAAGTCTGCAGTCCTAGCTAATCTGTTTGGACAAGGAGAGAACGAATTGGTCTATATTTTGACAATTAACCCCTAGCTACAATAGAAGCGCATTTGCACGCTATTCTAGACTTTTTCTCCGTCATGTGCTGAATTAAAAGTTTGCAACTCCTCTTCTCTCTGAAAAGTCATACCATTTCCAGATTTCTTTTATTGATTTCTCAGAGTATCCGTGTCGCTTGAGTAGAGATTCTAGACGTGAAGGTGGTTTCATCCGTGTGTCCGACGCCTAAACTCGTTAGAAACTCGTGCGTTCAATGGAATTAAATTTTCTGAATTCCAAATTCTGTTTTTGTAGATTTGTTCAGCGCATCTTCAAGCGCGCATTCTAAGCTGTTCTGATCTCCTCTACTCCAACGCCCCTCATCTTCTTGAGCAAAATTATGTCTAGAATTATCAGTAGAGCAGACCATGCCACAAGTGAGGTTATTGTCAAACCTACATCAACAAAAGTCTTCTCACCCTGCATGAGGAAGTTGCCAGTAGGAGGTATTTGGCCTGAGAAA
>CAZADP010000030.1:0-9211 GCA_964483905.1 uncultured Candidatus Bathyarchaeia archaeon
ATTTCTAAGTCGCCAAGCCGACCTCCAACCAAAAGCACAACATCTGCCTCCACCTGAGCGGCAAGAGCGCCCGATCCAGGACAGGCTGGAATCAAACAAAGGGGATGATCCTCAGGAATTGCGCCTCTACCACTCATAGAAGTAGTCACTGGCACTTGCAAGTATTCTGCAAGTTCAATAAGCTCGTCAGAAGCCCCTGACCTAAGAACTCCACCACCCGCATGAATAAGAGGCAACTTAGCCTTCGCAAGCATCATAGCAGCCTGCTCTATCAAGGAAAGCTCTCCAACAGGGCATTCTGTTGCCCTATAACTCGGAGGAGGAACAATCTTAACTTCATTCTCATCTCCCGTTTGAAATAGAACATCTGAAGGCAAATCGAGGTGAACAGGACCTGGTTTTCCAGAGACAGCAATGCGGAAGGCTTGTTGAGTAAGTTCCGGTATACGCCTCCAATTGGAAACAAGGGCATTCCACTTGGTAACGGCTTTGAAAAGCGAAAGCTGGTCTAAGGCTTGTGTAGAACCGTGGTTCGGATATGAGCGCCATGTCTGGTTTTGAGCCGTAATGACGATCATGGGAATGCTGTCTGCAAAGGCAGGGTAAACTCCTCCGATCATGTTTGCTGCTCCTGGACCAACTGTTCCAAGGCAGACTCCGAGTTCTCCAGTTACCCGCGCCCAAGCGTCTGCCACATGAGCAGCTGCAGCCTCATGGCGCATTGTGATAAATTCAATGCGTTTATCCTTGTAAACAGCATCCAAAAGTGGATATAACTGATCTCCAGGCACTCCGAAGATGTATCGCACATTTTCTTGGACAAGACAACGCTTTAAAACCTCTCCACCAGTCAAACGACCCATACAGATCCCTTCTACAAATACCTATAGTTTCCCTAGTTTATTTTATAATTATGGTTCTAGGTACTAGGCCCATCTGACATGAGCATCGTTATATGCTTTCAAAGAGAAGCTAATTCCTAAACTGGAAAATAGGCTTGTTCAATCAAACTGAATTAGCTCCAAAAGTATGCCCAAAGTTGCCTCAGTGTCCAGATAGGCAAATCTAGTCACTCCAAGGGCTTCACTTCTCCACAAAACTTCTATTCCCTCTCTTTTAAGAGCAATAAGCTCTTTTTCCAAATCTTTGACAAAGAAGCCTAAATGATGGAGCCCTTCGCCTCTTTCCTTTAGAAATTTGGAATGAATGGTTTCTCCCTCTAGAACCTGAACTAATTCCAGTTGCACTTCGCCTACCTGGAAGAACACAATTCTTATTTTAGCATTGCCTGTCACAAATTCTACTGGCGGTAAGGGCTCTCTTCCAAGCAACTTTTCATAAAATTTCATGCTTTTCCCCACATCTTTTACAACAATCCCAATCTGGTCAACCTTGGAAAACACTGAGCTCACTCCACTTTCCTCAACCATTGGGCTTGCGCCTCAGTAGGAGGTTTATCTTTGAATTCCTATATGTTTTAGCCTAGACAGCCCCTATCGCGAGCAAGGCAAATATATGAAGCCATACAGTCTTTATTTTTCAGCGATAAAGGGTAGAATTTGACAATGGTTCAGCTCGTTTTCGGCGATAGTTATATAGACGCAGCGTTGCCAGACACCACACATTTGATTGAGCCAAGTTTTAGTATTCCATTGGAGCCTGTTGCGGATTTAGGCAAAGCTGTTCACGGAGCTCTAAGAAACCCTCTTGATGTTAAACCTTTGAACGATCAAGTTAAGCCGAATTGGAGTGTCACCATAGCTTTTGATGATCCCACAGTCCCTTGTTATGCACCAATTTGGGAAACAGCAATTTCAACTGTCTTAAGCGAGTTGAAGAAGATCGGTGTCGACAAGAATCGCATTACACTTCTCTGTGCAAATGCTCTACACCGCAAATTTCGATTATCCGAGTTGGAAACGATACTGGGCTCAGCAATAGTTCAGGCTTTTCGTGATCAGATAGTTTGTCATGACGCTGAAGACTCCGACAGCATAGTACATCTCGGAGAAACATCATCGGGTTGTGATGTTGAGGTTAACCGCAAGGTTGTGGAATCTAACCTTACAGTATACGTTAACACGGTCTCGACTGGTTTTAATGGCGGATGGAAATCCATATGCGTAGGGCTTTCCTCGTGGCGTTCTATCCATTGGCATCACACTCCTGATATTATGAGTATGTCACTAGTTAGAAATCCCATGCATGAAATTCTCAATGAGATGGGCGAACTCGTGGAGTCTAAACTCGGAAGAGGAAGAATATTCAAGATTGAAACTTTACTGGCAAATCCATTTCAAGCAGCCTGCGTATGGGCTGGCAGTGTCAATGCAACTCGTCAAGCTTCATTAGATTTGTTGAAAGCCCGTTCAGTTCCACGGAGACAACTTTTGTCGGAGAAGGCAGACATTATTTGCTATGGTCTACCAAACTGGAGTCCATATGCCGCCTTCTCAAAGATGACCCCTATACTTACCTTAATCTCCACTGGTTTGGGCTATTTAGGCGGCATGATTCAGGCTATTGGCAAGCCTGGATGCAGCGTCATTATAGCTACGCCATGCCCAAATCAATGGGATGAGAGCCATCACCCAACACATCGGGAAATATGGGATCGAGTTCTCGCCAAAACTAAAGATCCAGATCAAATAATGTCAAGCTATGCTAATGAATTTGCTACAAGAGCAGATTACATAGCCAAATATCGTTTTGAGTATGCATTCCATCCAATTCACGGCTTGCTTGCTTTACAACCACTGAAACGCCTGCGTCATGTGAGCCACGTTTTCATAGCTGGGATTCAAGACCCCAAGATAGCCCAACGACTAAACTTCACTCCAACAAAAACTGTCGAGGATGCAATAGGCGGAGCCCAATCAATCCATGGGAAAGACGCGGTTGTTGCCTTTGTGCAGTATCCAATGATGATTAACAGACAGTAGATTCAATTGCAGATTAAGTCAGTCAGAAGGAAAACAATTTTGAGATAGAAACATGAAAAAGCACAGTACAAACTAGAAAACTAAATAACACTGATAATCTTATGGGAGAGAGAGGTTGCTGAAATGGTCAATGGGTATATGGGAAAGATTCTAAGAATTGACCTTTCAAAATCAAAGATATCTGAGGAATTTCCAGACGAGAAGACTCTCAAAATGTTTTTGGGCGGAAGCGGAATGGCAACTAAATATCTTTTTGATGAAGTCGAAAAAGGAACAGACCCCTTGGGCCCAGAAAACGAACTGATTTTTATGACCGGGCCCCTAACTGGAACAACTTCTCCGAGTGGCGGAAGATACTCCGTGATTGCAAAATCCCCTCTCACTGGCTTTTGGGGACAAGCAAACTCGGCTGGCTATTGGGGAGTTGACTTCAAGAGATCCGGCTTTGACGGAGTCATATTTCAAGGCATATCACCCAAACCAGTTTACCTCGTTACGGACGAAGGAAAAGCAGAAATCAGAGACGCCAAAACCCTATGGGGTAAAGGCGTTTTTGAAACCACGAACTTGATAAAAGAAGAGCTAGGGGACAGAAAATTCAATGTTGCTTGTATAGGCCAGGCTGGCGAGAATCTAGTCAAATACGCCGCTATCATGAACGATCTCCACAGAGCAGCTGGAAGATGCGGGATGGGCACTGTGATGGGGTCGAAACGCCTAAAAGCCATTGCATCTAGGGGATCGAAAAAAATAGAAATCGCAGATGAAGACGGGCTTCGGGAGATGGTCAGAAAATCAGTGGAACTTGTTAATGAAAGCTTCATAAAAATGAGCCTTGAAGGGTATGGAACTGCCGCTGTTCTTGATCTCGTAGATGTTCGAGGCGGGCTTCCGACTAGAAACTGGCAAACCGGTGTCTTCCCAAATGAAGACAAGATAAACGGTCCAGCCATCAATGACAACATTCTAGTAGACAGAAAACACTGCTTCGCCTGCCCGATCAGCTGCGGAAGAGTGTACGAGATTAAAACAGGTCCTTTCGCTGGCAAAGGAGAAGGCCCCGAATATGAGTCTATTGGGGCATATGGCTGCATGTGCGGAGTCGACAATCTAGAAGCTATTACATATGCACACAATCTTTCAAACGACTACGGCCTCGACGTGATTTCCGCAGGAAGCACAATAGCTTTTGCAATGGAATGTTATGAGAAGGGCATTTTGACTAAATCGGAAACCGACGGATTAGAACTCAAATTTGGCGATTCGGACGTCATGGTTGCATTTGTGCATAGAATAGCCAAGCGAGAAGGTATAGGAAATCTACTCGCTGAGGGAACCAAAGCTGCTTCAGAAAAGCTAGGGAAGGGAAGTGAAAAATTGGCAATGCACAGCAAGGGATTAGAGCTTCCATGTTACGATCCCAGAGCTGCCAAGATCACTGGCTTAGCATTTGCAACTGCAAATCGTGGGGGGTGTCATATAACAGCCTATGTCCAAGCTCCAACTTTCCTCGGAACCCCAATTCCAATCCTCCGACAGGAAGATAGAGATCCATTTGATCCACTTCTAGAGGATCCAAAACTAGCCAGAATCGTAAAGGACCTAGAAGATGCCTTCGCCGTTTTCGATTCAGCTGGAATGTGCAAGTTCATCGGATTAGTCCTACCTGCGGATCATTGGGCAACTATGATATCAACCGTTACAGGATGGAAGGAATTCGATGATAAAACCTTCAGAAAAACCGGAGAAAGAATCTACAATCTTGAAAAAATCTTTAACATAAGAGAAGGATTGACTAGGGCTCATGACACTCTTCCAAGGCGCTTGCTGGAAGAACCATTACCTGAAGGTCCAGCAAAAGGCCACGTAATAAACTTGGATCCACTCTTGGATGCCTACTATGAACTTAGAGGATGGGATAAGAAAACTAGCAAACCAACTTCTGAAAAACTTTCAGAACTCGGGTTAGGCGAACTGTTTCAAAAGTCATAACTGGATTTAAAACTTTAAACCCGGAATCTACTTATAGTTGTCGCCTAGACTGGTGGAAATTTTGACCGGAAGACCCACATATGCAGATAAGCCTTGGCTGAAGAGCTATTTCGTGGGACCTTTTAAACTTGACAAAACCAAAGAGCCCTATCCTAAAATGCCTGTTCATAAGTTCTTAGATGACTCGGCAACAAGCTACCCCGATAACGTCGCATGCATCTATTTGGGGAACAGAATAACCTACAAAGAGCTGAAACTTCACGTTGATAAGCTTGCTACAGCTCTTGCAGATTTAGGCGTAAAAAAAGGTGAAAGAGTCGCAACAATTCTTCCAACTTGTCCACAGTTCGTCATAAGCGATCATGCAATATTGAAGCTGGGAGCAGTACATGTTCCATGCAGTATATTACATGGAGAGCCAGATTTACAATATGAAATTGGTGAATCGGGAGCTGAAACAGTCATATGTCTAGACAGACGCCTCAGACGCGTTAATCGAATAAAAGACAAAACCAAAATTAGAAACATAATTATCACATGTTTTGAAGATTACTCCGCAAATGAACCTAAACTGGAAGAAGTGTCCGGTGCCTATCAACTAAGAAATTTGATAGCAAAATACGATCCTGAACCTCCAGAAGTCGAAATAAATCCTGTAGAAGATTTAGCCGAAGTACCATTTACTGGAGGCACAACTGGCATACCCAAAGGAACAATGCTAACCCATTATAATATAACCACGAACGTAATTCAGACGCTGCAATGGTTCATGAAACCATTATCTGTCGGAGTTAAAGGAAAAGCCTCCATTTTAATATCTGTACCTATTTTCCACGCATATGGACATTGGGCAATGCACTGCGCTGTTTCTTGGGCTCTCCGCATGCTCCTCATCCTAGATCCTAGAGAAACAGATGTAATTGTACAAATGATGAAAGAATATCGTCCCTTCATGGTTGTAGGTGTTCCAACCCAGTACATGCGATTGCTATCTGCAGATATTGAAAAAATTGGGATATTTTGCTATTCTGGTGCAGCCGCCCTTCCGCCAGACGTTGCAGAAAAGTTCGAAAAGAAAATGGGAATCCCCATAGGAGAGGGATACGGCCTTACAGAAGCAACCGCCGCATCTCATATCAATCTCTCAGCATTTTCAAAAGTCACTGGCTTTATGGCGGATGTGAAAAGAGCATCTATCGGAGTACCTATTCCAGACACCGAAATAAAAATAGTGAAACCTGAAACTGGCGAGGGGGTCCCATACGGTGAGGCCGGCGAACTGTATATTCGAGGTCCACAAATTATGAAAGGCTATTGGCCAACTCCTGGCACCGGCTTAAAAGATGGTTGGCTCGCTACCGGTGATATAGCAAAAGTCGACGAAGACGGCTATTTCTACATCATTGACCGCATCAAAGACATGATTAATGTGTCAGGATACAAAGTCTATTCAAGATTAGTTGACGACATCCTATTTGGCCATCCAGCGGTCAAAGCAGCCGGAGTCGTTGGAATTCCAGACCTAGAGCGCCCAGGCAGCGAGAGGATAAAGGCCTTCGTAGAATTGAAAGAGGAATATGTGAACAAAGTAACCGCTGAGGAAATAATTGAGTACTGTAAAGAAAAACTTCCACCCTACGCTGTACCAAGATCCGTTGAGTTTAGAAGTGATTTACCATTAACCGTAACTGAGAAGATCTTTAAAAGGAAACTAAAAGAAGAAGAGATAGCCAAGATGAAAGAGGAAAAGACTAATGGCTAGAAGTCCACTTCTTCTCCCTTGAAGGCATATATGAAAAGTTTCCTATATTCTTCTACGGTTGGAACTCGCGGGTTTGCGATTGTGGCTGTTGATTCCATCGCTCTCTGTACCAAGCCATCTAATTCATTCCGGTAATTTTCCCAACTTATACCAATGTCCGCAATGGACCTAGGTTCGTCTACCTCTTGCAAAAGCCCCCTAACAGCTACAATCAGTTCGTCTACAGCTTTCTGATCACTTTCCGACTTGATCCCAATAACCCTTGCGATATCCGCATACCTACCCATCGCTTCTCTTGCACTATATTTTATGGTGTAGGGGAGAACAACAGCCACCGTTCGACCATGTGGAATGTTGAAGAGAGCGCCTAGAGAATGACCCATTGCATGTGCAATACCTATCTGTGAATTGCTAAAGGCAAGCCCAGCCATCGTGGCCGCATAATGCATCTTCTCCCTAGCTTCCTTGTCCTCAGGTTTCCTGTATGACTTTGGAAGATATCCAAAAACGATCTCTATCGCTTTTATTGCCAAAGCATCGGAAAAATCGTTTCTCCACTGCGAAACGTAAGCCTCTATCGCGTGAGTTAAGGCATCTATACCTGTATCTGCAGTCAGCGAAGGAGGCATTGAAAATGCAAAACCTGGATTGAGTATAGATATATCCGCAGTTGTCTCTTTTGAAGCGAGTTCCATCTTTCTCCTCTCCTTTGCATCAGTGATCACTACAGCCCACGTGACTTCCGAGCCAGTTCCACTAGTCGTCGGTATAGAAATTAACCTCGCTTTTTTCCTTAATCCAAGGTTGATAAGCGGACTGATTTCGCCTACCTCAATGTCTGGACGCTCATAGAGAACCCATATTGCCTTTGCCGCATCTTGACAGCTGCCTCCACCTAGCGCAACAAACCAGTCTGGGCCATATTCCTTGGCCACGCCGGCTCCCTTCATGACAGTCTCGATGGAAGGGTCAGGTTCAACCTCGTCAAAGACCTTGACATCCATCCCTGCTTCTTTGAGGTACTTTGCCACTTTCTCCACAAAACCCAGTTCATGTATCACCTTATCGGTAACGATAAGCGCTCGCTTTCCCTCAACAACTTTCAAGTATTCTAGGGAATCCTCACCTGTCACTATGGTTCTGGGGGTCGTAAACTCCCACATGTAGTCTACCAAGAGTATGTCTAGACAAAAAATTGCTAGACGAATTCGGTTGGAACCTTACTCGCCGTTTTCACCAACTCTGAGGCAGCCTTAGTATATCTCATGATTTTCATCATGCTTCCCGTCACTTTGAACTTTCGAGTTAGCAAGCCACGTATTGGATCTATCTCACCAGCAATTAGCTTTTTCCAATTTGAATAGGGCCCTTCATAAATGAATTCTGTTGTCTTCGCCTCCCTGCTAGGCACCATATAAGCGTCACGGCACTTTCCATGCCAAAGGTCTACATAGAAAATCGATTCCTTCTCTAACCCTTCGTCTGGGGTCGCAATAAACAGAAAATCACCTTCCCAGTCCTTTGCCGCTTCCTCATAAGCCTTGTTCTTGTTAAGCTCCTCCTTAAAAGCCCTAATCCACTCTTCACTCGGAAACTTAAACTTGTTCTCCATATCTGCACCCGTAATTAGTAAGGATATTGATCTTATAAAACTTAAGAACACTGCCCGTAGGAAACGCCGCTTTTGTCATAGATAGCATCGATCCGGCAATAGGAGGGTAGAATTCGATTCCCGAATTCCCGCGCGCAAGGAAAAGACTTTTCATCAAACTCAAAGCATAGTTCGGTCAGAGTCTGTCTAGTTATTGAACTTTCTCTGCGATTTTTTTGTCTCTGTTGTGTGCCATCCTTGTTGCCAATGGAAGCCCCAGCATCCATAGAAGCCATCAACCACCTTTCTCTGTATCAAATTTGCGAATCTGCAGGAAGGCCCGTTGCAATACTTGTTATGACACCATAACCCACTTACATATATGCACGTTTTCCCTTGAGAATCTGAAAATGTAAACTCCCTTAGTTCGATGCGACTTGAAGGAATGTATGCCGCACATTTTGGTTCACTCTCTCCATTTGGTCTACTAGGAGGAGAAGGAAGTGGCCTCACGGCTTCGAGCCTCTGACATAGCTCTCGAATCGCGCGATGAACTTCTCTCTCGCTTTTTGCACCAACGCAAACTAGTCTTCCGGTGGAAAATATAAGGAACGCCACTTTTGGATCTTCCATTCGATAGATGAGTGCTGGGAACTGATCCGGTTCATACATTGCCCCATGCAACCTTGACAATGATTCGAGATCAATGTCTCGGCCGAGGTTTGCTGAAGCAACAATGTTGTCTATCTTCACTTTAGACCTTTTAGGAGTAATTATGCCTCCCCTGCTGAGTTCCCCAACCACACTATCTACAACTTTTTTCGCCTCTTTTTCAGACCTTCCACCCGTGCAAATCATCTTTCCCGTACTGAAGATTAACGTCGCCGTCTTTGGCTTCTTCAATCTGAACACAAGCCCTGGAAA
>CAZADP010000031.1:0-9173 GCA_964483905.1 uncultured Candidatus Bathyarchaeia archaeon
CTACGAAGGCTACAGGCTTTTCAGGCACAGGATCACCTCTATAAGTGACATTTGCATAAAAAATAACCTCTTCCTGAGGCGCGAAAGCATCACTGGGGATGTTTGACCCTCTACCACTAAAGGGCTCTTTCTGAGTATACAAATCTATGGCCCTATATGACGTTGAGGTTTCTTCTCCCATAACACCCAAATTCAAGTCACACAAAATCATCCACTGGGAGATTATTGAAACTAAACAGAAGAGAAGGAAAATTCTGACGAACAACTTCATCCTATAAAAACTCATTGAGGATAACTCTCCATTTATGAAGTTGAAATTCTCCCCCAACATACCTCCTCTTATCTAAACTCGAACGCAAGCTTTTAACGTTCTGGAGATATCTTCTATTAGCTAATTCGAGAAAAAACCTCTATAACCAATATTCCGTGACAGAAATATTACGATTATCACTTGATTAGTTGATCTAATCATAAAACTTTGCTGCAAGAACAGCTGCCACAGCCGCAAGAATTGTCCATACGAAAACCGCCATTATTGCAAACATGGAAAAAGCATACACATCGCCTGCTTTCAAGACTTGAGTTGCGAATATCAGTTTAACTGCAGCCACAATGCTGTTGAACAGTCCTATCAGCAAACCAGCATAT
Organism: uncultured Candidatus Bathyarchaeia archaeon; assembly: GCA_964483905.1. GTDB lineage: Archaea > Thermoproteota > Bathyarchaeia > Bathyarchaeales > Bathycorpusculaceae > CAZADP01. The sequence goes on from CAZADP010000031.1 coordinate 649, forward strand.
ACTCCGTTTTTGAAAGCCATCGCAGGGTGCAGAAGGCCAACGATGAAACCTGCTAGCAAAGGAATAGCCACGAAAACAACTAAAGTCGCTACGTTCATTTCATAAAACAAAGTGGGCAGATTCGTCTGATAAGCATAAGCTAGGATAGAGCCAATAATGACTCCCATCAGGATAGCGAGAGCACGAACGGGAGCCGCCGGTTTTGAAGCTGACATGATGCCTTTCCTCAAAGCAATCGAAACATATAAATGCTTTACGGAGGTAAAAAGCCTTTAGGAACGTTGTTCTAGAAGATTACTCTAGGAATAACACTTATCCTCACCCAAACTCATTCAAGAAAACCAAAATCACAGATCAAAGGAAAGCATAGGTCATACGGGGGCGAACTAAACACGTCAGCCTGTGCCACAGCCTTAATTCGACAATAAATAAAGGAGCAAATCAATCATAATAAACGCTGAGATACTGAGGTATTTCGATGTGGACTATCCTCACATCCTTCGTGGGTCCGAAACAACAAATTACAAGACGTAACAAGAATGCAATTACAAACAAATTGCTCTTACTAACACAAGCGCCTTATTCATCAAACAAAATTATACTACTCAAAAACTGCCACTTAGTTCTTCATAGCGCTTGGCTATTATACTGTAAAGGTGTTCTTTAAGTACACTTCCAAAGTAGTTTAGACCTCGAAGACTTCTCATTTCTACTGCCAATTTCTTATCTTCTAAAGTTTCATCTATCCATCTTTCAAAATCTCCCCTGTAGAGATGAAACTCCAAAGACTTCACGTTCACTTCGTTTATCTTATCCATGAACTCTTTAAGGGATGCTGCACTTTCACCAGTGTAGTTTCCGATCGAGGTGAAGAAGTAGAAGGCTTTTTCTCTCGGAAGGCTTTTGAGAATTTTTGATGTTGCTTCCTCTTTCAAGGCGCGTTTTCTCCTATTTTATTATGTGTTCTGTTTATAAATGTTAACTTTCGAGGGTTAGTAGCTATTAAAAATTGGGTTTCCTTGAACTTCTTTGTAACTATTGATGTGCGAATCCTTAAAACTCCAGGAAGGGGTGCAACGGAGTCGGCAATGAATTCATGTAGGCTTTCCTGATTCTCTTCGACAACCTTTGCCATAATTAAAAGCTCCTCTGAGAGGGATGTGTAAACTTCTAGAACCTGCGGTGCCTTGCATAGTTTCTCTGCGACTTTCTCGCTTTCTTTTGGGTCTGTGTAAACCGTCATTATAGCTGTTATACCTTTCGCTCCAGCCTTTTCCGTGTTTATCACAGCTGTATACTTCTGGATGATTCCATGCAGCTCCATTCTCTTTATTCTATCATAGACTGTTGAGTGAGCTATTCCCAAACGTTTACCTATAGCCGTGTAAGTCTGCCGGGCGTCCTCTTGCAAAGCCTCCAGAATCTTTACATCCGTAGCATCCAAAGCCGAGCTGCTGTTTTTGAGCTTCACCGTTCCCTCTGCCTCTTACACTATCAGATGTTGTGTCTAAATTTATTGTTTGCCGTCGGAAAAATGTAGAAATTCTTCTGTTTTTTCTTCAAAACTTTACTTCGCCTGCTATTACTTCTTACCGTAAATTTGTAGGCATTTAGCTCTATTTATCTACAAAACTTCAATTTTGGGAATGACCATCCTTCGTTTTTTCGAATAAACTGACAAATAGCTTTAAATTTATGTGTGAATGATAGAATATTGTTCTAGAAGATTTTAACACAACAGGTCTGTGATGAAAAAGATGAAGATGCCCAAGGTTTGGGAGATCGTGAAAAAATTTAAGGATTGTTGCAAGTTTCGCGGTTGGAGAACCTCCGAAAGTGAAGACTGGATTGAGATTGATGATAAATATCACAACTTTCTCTGGTCAAGAGATGTTCATCCCTCCTCCTTTAAAAGAATAGCTTCAAGTAGAGAGTGTGTCGTTCGGCAAGGCCTATCTTATCGCGTCGTAGAGGCGTCCTATACTGCATGGCTGTTCTCGGAAGCCCCCCCTGAAACTCTGACTAAAACCGTTCTTGAGAACCCAGACTTATCTAGGAGAATAGCCCTTTATGACCTGAGCCCGATGTTAGAAGGCAAAAACCTATGCGTCAAACTGAACTATACAGAAAGCTCTGTTTTCAAAGAGTTTGAGAGTTTTCTCAAAAATGAGCTAGGAGTCAAACTTAAGCCTCATCCTAATCCAGAACTTAACACCGAGGACTTTACTATCGCAGAGCTGGCATAAGTTCTGAGCCAAATTTCAAAGGTTTGATAAAGGAAGACGCTGCAAAATACTCACTGTGAACGGTAATGTCTCAAAATGCTGAACAAATAAAGCGGCTTGTTTCTTTCAAGAAAAAACTTGAAAAAAGGGTTGAAGAACTAGAATGTGAACTTAAAGAACTACAGGCAACCTTGGAAACGGTAAACTCGATACTTTTAGAAAAGGGGTTTAAACGTGCGGAAATCATAAAAGCGCCTGCACCAACGGAAGCCCCACCCCCAAGAGAGGCGTTGCTTGTTGAACCCGAGCCTTCTCCTGCCCAACCTCCAACAGAATCTGAAAACGTTGTACCGTTAAAGACAGTCGTTGGCGAGCTTCTTGCGGATCTTTACGTAGGTGAAGATTCGCTGCGAGTAGTGCCAGCTGAAGACAAAGACTTTAATATTAGTACACCGCCTTTCACGCAGTTTCTGGTGGAGAAAGTTTTTGTAAAAATGCAGGAAAAGGACAGTGAACTAGTTGGAACTGGACAACTTGCAGCCGAAAAAATGTTCTCCTACAATATTGTCCGAGAGGGGGACATAATCCGTGAAATATTGATTAAACACGTTGATTCAGATCGTCTGAGGGAACTTAAATCGAGCATCCGTTGGACATTAGAGAAAATGCACGAGAAAACTAGAAGTCAGAGTTAGATAGGTCCATTTAAGCGATCGAAATAAACCATGTGTGCCCCAAATAGAAGAGGGTACAAAATTGAACGCACGAAAACTTCATCTTCTATCGAAGTAGATGTTCTTTCCCTTTGCTGAAATTGGAATGCCCATAATGACTGTCGCCTCAGGAAGTAAATTCAATTTTAATGCCGCTGTACCAATGCGATACATTATTCGGTTATCAACGTTTAACATGGTCGCGGTTTTTGCAGCTGAACTTAATGCTATTCCAAGGTCTAGAGCCTTAAAAAGACACGTTGGACCAACAAAGTCTTCTCCAAGCTTTTTCTCAGCTTCCTCAAATTCTTCACAATCTTTGAAGCCGCAAGATCCGCAGTTTAGCCCTATACTTCTGCTTCCCCTAACTCCAATTAAAACAACAGCGTCTGAATCCTTTACGTTCTTTGCATCCCGCTTGAAAGTTTCAATTTTTCTCTCTTCAGCCATTTCCTTCATCTTATTTGAAATACGGTCTTTCTCTTCATCATAAACAATCAAAGTCACGATGTCATCTATGCCAGATGTCTTCGGGGCGGTTCTCGCAGCTATCAACATGAGTTTAGCCGCCTCTAAAATTGCTTCTTTTTCTCCGTTAGTGCTTTCAATTACTGGAGTCACTTTCAACACTACCCCGAATACAGAACAACTCTGGCCAGAATTTATTTGAGATTTTCTTTTTAAGCATTTCAGGCTGTAAAAGTTCTGAAAGCTGTTTTAAGCATTTCTATTATTGTGTTTAATTGGCCCGTGTATATGCCTGCGGCTAAGAAGGAGACACCTAAAAGAAGTAGCAGTGCGCCTATGACTCTTCGTGTTGGAATATCCATATACTTCCTATCCAAGTTGTTTTCTCAGGACGGCTTGAATATGTTTTTTGGGGACAAGTCCCACAATCCTGTCGACTTCGTTTCCATCCTTCATTATTAGCATGGTTGGGATACTAAATATTCCGAAACGCTCAGCGGTTTTCGGGTTATCGTCAACGTTGAGCTTCCCGATAAGAACTTTTCCCGCATATTCATTGGCAAGCTCCTCAATTGTCGGGGCTAAGGCTAGGCATGGACCACACCACGGCGCCCAAAAATCAATCAGCGTTAACGGATATTTATTAACTATCTCGTTAAAGGTCGAATCTGTTACCGTGGCTGGTTCTGTGCTCATGTCATGCATTTTCTCCTTCATTCCCGTGAATTCCTTGAGTTTCTTCTCTCTGATGCTCTTCAGTTCTTCCTTTTCCCCTGATATAAATCGTTCGCGATCGCAGCTCACTTGTAATCATCTGCCATGTTTTAAAGAGTTCTGTAAAGCCTTAAGCCTTCTGTAGGCATCGTTTGGATTTGAAATTTCCATTGCCAACTCCTCAAAAGGGCATATTCCAGCCTTATTGGCGCCAAGTATGTTTTTGACCAAATTTCCCCATTCGTGGTAAACCGCGTTTTCTTCAAAAACGGTCTTAGCTCTTTCACTCAAAGTTATTGCGTAAACTGCCTTGACCTTTGCATAGACGCAAAGCAGTGCAATTGCCTTTCCTGTGACCCTATCTGCAACTGAAGCGTCCTCAAGTTTTAGGCCAAGGTTTTCAATGGCTTCTAAAAAACCCGATATTCCATGGGAATTGGCTTCAAAAACTATTTCGCCTTTCTTCGCGATTGAAAGTGTCAAACCCTTTTTGCGAAGTCGATTCTTGGCTGTTTCTAAATCATGCATATGCATTTCTGTTGGCAAAGGCAGTGCCGCCAAAAATTCATTGCTTTTCTATCCTAAGCAGTTGGCTTTCCGGCATGTGGGCAATGTTCCATGCGAGTTCTTCATTGGTGGAACCTTTCGAAATTTTGCTCATTAATTCCGCGACTATTTTAGAATTGACTGCTATCTTCAATGCTTTATCTGAATTTTGCATCGAGAAATACGCCGTTATTTCCTTTCGCGAGTTTTTTATTCTGAGTTTTTGATTTCCAACTGTACATCTTGTTGTGACTTGGATTCCATCAATAACACATGAGAAAGGAGTTGAAAGCGGAATTTCTGCTGTAATGCACAATTGATTTTTATCTTTAACGTTTGGGTTCAAAATCTTTCTAGCAATGCTTCCTATTCTAACTCCAATAACTAGGAAAGGACCCAAATGTCCATGAAGCTTCACAGCGTCTTCCATGAGTGATGTAAGTTTTTCTTCTTCGTCAAGCACTTCGAATCTTCCTCACACTCGCTTTTTCCAAGATGCCTATAATTGGCAACGATATTGCTAAACTCATGATACCACCTATTAAGTGCCACCCACCCCAAAAAGTTAACGCATATCGAAGTGTCGCCTCATCCAGTGGCTTTCCCATGAAAAAGATTCCTATGACTGCTCCCGCAAAGTAGGCTGATACTGTGGTCACCACGGCAGCTATAACCATATTGTGTGCCTTCGAATGGAGTTTGTGATGGTTTGCACACATTAACATATCGAAAACTACTGCCGAAGCTGCAAAACCGATTACATGAGGCGAGGCTCCTGTTAGGAGAACTATTATCGAACCTACAATGCCAACCGTGGAGGCTGCTCCGAACCTGCCCGTTACCCAAGTAACTAATAGGAGCGAAAAGAACGCCGCGAAGTCGCAGAGTATCGGAAGTCCCAACAACTTGAAGCTTAATGGTCCTAATGCCAAATTGAGCGTAACCCATAAAGCGCAGAAGAAGCCGATTAACGCAATGTCTATGGTGTCTAGATATGTGTCACGGTTCATTTTCGATTCCGGTAACACGTTTTTGAAAGATAGTAATACCATCCTTTCGATAAAAACTTTATGGGTAGGCCCTCTTAACATGTAGTTGTGACAAATATGGCACGAATCCTAAGAGTGGGAGTTACTTTTCCGCCAGAACTGCTAAAGGATTTTGATGGGATAATTCGTAAAATGGGCTACGAAAACCGTTCTAAGGCGGTTCAGGATGCAGTTAGAATGTTTGTTTCTGAGAGGAAGTGGCTTCAAGACGGGAAGGGCGCCCAAGCCGGTGTCTTACTAATGTCTTTTGATCATGAAGTCAGAGGGCTTGAGAGCACGCTGACCGAGTTACAGCATCGCTACGCCCATATAATCTGTTCGACAATGCATATTCACTTAAGTGAAAGAGACTGTTTGGAGGCAATAGCTGTAAAGGGCGACGCCTCTGAAGTTAGGAAGCTGAGTGACGAGTTAGCTGCAAAAAGAGGAGTAAAGATATTTAAGGCGATGCTCTTTTCGGTCTAATCTTGTTAACTTTTTAGGTCAAACATTTTTTCTAGGGCTTTTCTAGCCTTTTTTGCTACGGGTTCCGGAACTGTAACCACATGTTTTTCTTCTTTTAAAGCCATGTAAAGCCTTTCTAGAGTGTTTAGCTTCATGTTTGGACAGACAGCTTCGTCATAAGCTAAGATAAAGCGTTTTGTGGGATTATCTTTCCTTAAGCGGTGTAGAAGCCCTTCTTCGGTGGCTACAACGAAAGTTTTGGCATTGCTTTCCCGGGTGTATCTAGACATCTGTGAAGTGCTTCCGATGAAGTCTGCTGTCTTCTGCACTTCAAGAGTGCATTCAGGATGAACCATGACAACAGCGTCTGGATACTGCATCTTAAGTATGTGGACATCTTCAGGCTGAAAAAGGAGGTGTGTTGGACAAAAACCCCACTCAGGAATTGGAATGATTGTTTTTCCAGTTTTTCTTTCAACGTACTCAGCCAAATTGCGGTCAGGTCCAAAAAGTACCGTTTCGTCATTCAAAGATTCTATGACCTGAACGGCGTTTGCCGATGTGCAGCATATATCGCAATAAGCTTTGGCTGAAGCCAAACTGTTCACGTACAAAACCACCGGTACATTTGGATGAAGCACCTTCCACCTCTTAATTTCATCAACCGTCAGCATTTGCGCCATCGGACAGCGAGCCCCAAGAGTTGGCAACAAAACCTTTTTGTCAGGGTTAAGTATTGCCGCTGATTCTGCCATAAAATCAACAGCAGAAAAAACTATTATCTTCGCCTCTTTTTCTTCCATGGCTTTTCTGCTCAACTCTATGCTGTCGCCGACATAGTCCGCTATGTCTTGGATTTCCGGCCTTTGATAATTGTGAGCCAAAACAACTGCATTTTTTTCCTTTTTCAGCTTAGCTATTTTGTCAGTAAGAGCCATAGTTTCGCCTTAAGATATTGTGAAATTTTCCTAAATGCACCGAAGGATATATGCATTTACCTAAACATGCTTTTTCCGCTTTGCCTCTGAAAAGAAGAACCTCACTACTGCGCCCAGACTAAGACTGACATACCGCTTGTGGTGTCCTATCGTGCAGGATCTGACTTGAGCCTTTTCGAATTAAAGCGTTTCAGAAACTTTTTGGAAGGATTGCTCCACAGTGGTAACATTTCCCTCTTGTTCCATACACAGGTAGGGGTTTTCCACAGGCCAGGCATGTGTATTTTTCTTCGCTTTCATGCAGCCATTTTTCTATTTCATTCGTTCTGATCCTTTCAAGATTTGCTTTTAAATCTTCTCCAACTTCTAAATAGCGCCGGGCTAGTTTTCCAAATTTTTCGCAAGAATTGTTATCGTATTGACTGCATTGATAACAAAATTCTAAGTCTTTATTTCGAAGACATTGGACGATTTTGCAGTCGTATCCCCAGCAGTCAGGTGTTAAAGCCATGCATCCTTCGCATCTGACTTTTTCTGGTGGACACTTAAGGTCTTCTGCAAGGCTTTTTAGAAATTCTCCGTTATCCTGATAGGCTCTATAGATTCCACAAGCTCCACAGTATAATCCGCATCTGCCAACGAGATTTTTGTTGACCAAAGTTCAAACTCTCTTTTGAGTTTATGTTTACACTCATACATTTCCTTATAAGTTTGCAGGCGGGACTCTTGTTTAATTAATCTTCGATTTTAGTATTACTTTAATAATGGCTGCCTGCCTTTCACCTACTCTTTGCTGGGTATACGAAACCTCGACGTAACCATAGACATAGTATAGGTGCAGTAGAGAAAAGAGAAGGAAAATAGCTATGCTTTTTTTCAATTTGGTCTTTTGAAAACCAGAGTTTCATATGCGGAGAAATCATCTCTCGCTATTCCGAATTCCACGTCTTCCTCGTTTCTACTTGAACGCGTGTCTAGATATTTTTTCGTGCTTTCATCCACTCCTGAAGAGTTTCGGCTTATTACGTCGCAAGTCTTAATAAACCTTGCTGACCCAATGTCGAACTAAACTACAACAAAAAAGCATCATAATCTCATAAAATCCCTAAACGCTTAAGCACTGGCCTGACTCTTTTCTCAGCCCTATATTTTCGGATCCTCTTTTCGAGATAATCTAATTCTATCATCTCGCCCATCGCCATACGCTGTATGTCTTCTATATCATGTTTGCCTTGAGCTTCTCCCCTTTGGAGAATCGCCTTAAAGATAATGTTATCTTCAACTGGTACAACTGGAACAGTCACGCCGAAAAGTTGCCTCCACTGGAGTCTCTTGATCATTTCATCGTCCATAAAGATGCGGCAGTTTCCTTCTTTTGTTTTAATTTCCAAGTCAGCTATGACATCAACCCCTTCTATGTCTTTTAAA